>JAHBUR010000014.1:0-90000 GCA_019637975.1 Bacteroidota bacterium
TCGAGGAGAATGTGGACTTTTCCGAGTGCACATTCGTAGGAAGCGAGACACGGTTTGTTGACTGTACGTTCAAGAAAGGTGCTTCATTTCTTGGTAGTCGTTTTGAAGCTGAGAAAACCACTTTTTCGAGATGCACTTTCGAGGCTGAAACTAAATTCAACCATGCGGTTTTTAAGAATGCAACTATCTTCGAAGGGTCGCGAGACTCATCAACGAATTTGTTGTTTAAGGGACATGTCCAATTCAAGTACATCTCGATTCGTGAACCCAAGGAGTTCACCTTTAGATACGTGAACTTTGAAAACGTTGAGTTCCGCGGCACCGATCTGCAAGATCTAAGAGTCACTTCTGTCAACTGGAGAAAGGCAAAAACGAGTATTGCAGGACGAGAACGGATCATTTTATATGATCAAGTTTTGTTGGAGCAACAACAGCGCAGCAATCAAAACCTGAAAATCGATGAGCACGAATTCAATCTTGTCCAAAATGCCTATCGAGATCTCAAACAGAATTTCGACAACAATCGCTTCTTTGGACCAGCCGATGAATTCTATTTCCGTGAAATGGAAATGCTCCGGCTCCACCCTCGGAATCTTGTGACAAGATGCTTTTCTTGGAGGGCCTTGTATAGGTTGACGAGTGGATATGGTCTCTTTTGGCTTAACGGCATATTGTCACTGCTCTTCACCGTTCTCATATTCGCCGCTCTGACATTACTTACAGGTTTTGAGAAACCTCAGATCAACTATGACCTTGCATTTTCCTTCCCTACGGTATCAAAACTCTGGTCCGACTATCTTGATGCGCTGACATATAACTTGCTCAGTGTCTTTCCAGCAAAGGACATTTCCGCGGTCTACTTGCCTTCCATTTGCACTCGAATTGTCCAAATCCCCGAATATGCGCTTATCGCCACTTTCTCCACGCTGACTATATTGGCAATACGACGGAGATTCAAACGGTAGACAGGAAAGCCATCCATCCTCAAAACCCAAACCCCGACGTCAGGTACACCTTCACGCTTCTGCTGCGGTGAGACGAATTGAGTAACTCAACAATCTCCATCTTCATACAAAGCGAAAATGACGCCGCTTAAGGCGCTGCAGAAGTTGGGGGGGGGATGAAAAAGAAGACAAAACTCTGATCCCGATTCATCGGGATTTTGTTGGGCCAGCGTGACGGTTCCACCGTCATGCGAGGAAAACATCGCGCGAGAGAAGTGCATTGCCTTTTCGAAATGGAATCCGTATTCTAGGTCAAGAAATCGAAAGGCTTTGTTGGATTCTGAAATAGCTTGGGAGGTAGCATGAGCTCTTCATCTGTCTTTGATCTTACCCCTGCCGAAAAACTCCAACTCGTTGAAGACCTCTGGGATGACCTTGCGGGAAACTCCGGGGCTATTCCCGTCCACGAATGGCAGAAGCAGGAATTAGCCCGCCGCAAAGCCAATCTTTAGAAGAACACTGTCTCGGCACTATCGTGGGAAGAAGTGAAGCGCAGAGTGCGCAGTGGACATGACCGCTAACCTGCCGTGATCTCATTAGCAAGAAGTCGGTGACGGCGACACTTCAACGTCATCCCATCCCTCCTTCACCGACACAATCCCGCATTGCACCCCACCCGAAAAGTCCGTAGAATACATGCGGGCTTTGCGAGCATCCCCCCGTATTTCCGGCCTTTCTCATTGAACCTGTTGATTCTCATAGCACTTCATAATCATGTACGATTTCCTTTTCAAGCCATTTCATGACATGACGGCGTCCGATTATGCCGCCGTCGGATTCACGTCCGGTCTCGAAATCCATCAACAACTTCTGACATCAAAGAAATTGTTTTGTCGCTGTCCCGCCGGCCGCTACAGCGATCATTACGACGCCGAAATTCTCCGCCACATGCGCCCGACATTGTCGGAGTTGGGCGAGTACGACGGGACGGCGTTGATGGAATTCAAAACGAAAAAGAACATCATCTACCGGATCAATCGTGATACCGTTTGCACGTACGAGATGGACGACACGCCGCCGTTTCAAATCAACGAAGAGGCACTGGATATTGCTCTCGGCATCGGCATGATGTACGGATGCGAGCTGGTAGATGAACTTCATATTGCCCGCAAGCAATATCTTGACGGCAGCATCCCGACGGGTTTCCAGCGCACGGCGATCTTTTCCCTCAACGGCATAATTCCTTTCAAGGGTCGTGAGGTGCGTGTTGTGCAAATGTCGATTGAAGAAGATTCTTGTCGTGAGGTGAGCGATATCGGCCATCAACGCGTGTATCTGACCGACCGGCTCGGTATGCCGTTGATTGAAACAGTAACGGGGCCGGACATGAAAACGCCGTACGAGGTGGCCGAGGTGGCCGAGTTGTGCCGCTGGATGGCGCGCAGTACCGGGATGGTTCGGACAGGCATTGGCGCGGCGCGGCAGGATGTGAATGTGAGTGTCACGGGCGGAACGCGGGTGGAAATCAAAGGTGTTCCGCGCATTCCTCATATTCCCCTCCTCACATACAATGAAGCGATGCGGCAGTGGAATTTGCTTCGCTTACGTGACGAACTTCACCGTCGCGGCATCACGGCGGATGCATTCCAGGCTTCGACCGAATCCGTCACAAAATTGCTGAAGAAAACACGATACCTGCCGTTGGAGAATGCCCTCGCCAGCGGCATGATTGTGAACTGCGTGGTGCTTCGCGGCTTCAGGGATTTGCTTCGCTGGCAAACACAAACCGATACATTCTTCTCAAAAGAAATCTCGGACAGAGTCCGGGTGATAGCATGTCTTACAACTCTCCCCAACATTCTCCACTCCGACAGTCCGAGCGAGTCGCTTGCAACGGCGGAATGGCAATCGATCAAGAAAGCTGTTGGCGCAACGGAAGATGATACGCTTGTCCTTGTTTGGGGAAGCGAACAGGATGCCGCAACGGGTGCACAGGAAATCACTATTCGTGCAAAGGAGGCAACGATCGGCATTCCTTCGGAAACACGACAGGCGCTCCGTGACGGAACGAATGGATTTGAACGAATTCTTCCCGGCGCCGACCGGATGTATCCCGATACCGATCTCCCGCCGAAGCGAATAACAGATGAGCGGCGCGAACGAATTCGTGCCGCGCTTCCTCTCGATTTCTGGAAGAGGGAGGATCGCTATAGGAGACTCGGTGTTCCCGAGGATCTTGTGCAATCGCTTTCAGTTTCACGCTTTGCGGGATTGTTTGACACGTTGACGGGCGAGTGGAACATCCTCCCCAAGCTTGCAGCGACTCTGCTTATTCAATTTCAGAAGAGACTGAAGAGAGAGGGTCTTGATAATAGGATCGTTGATGAACTGATGATCAAACGGATCGTGAAAGCATACAAAGAGGGGAGAGTTGCGAGAGATGGACTTTATGACATTATGAAACAGGCTGTGCGCAACGGATCGTTTGAGGAATCACTCCTCCCTGTGCCTTGTCCGATTGATGAACTTGCGAAGGTTGTTGAAGAAACAGTCGCGGGACTTGGTGGCATCACAATTCATCATGCAGAAAAAAGGGACGAGATTGTCATGGGATTAGTTATGAACAGATTGCGGGGAAGAGTTGAAGGCTCAACTGTTCGTGAATACGTGCAGCGGGAGGCACGCTGATGAACTCAAACGAACTGTACAAAGGGTACCGCGGCGAAGCCCTCGACACGCTCAAGAACTTTGATGCGCCCATCTGGAGTGATGTTGAGATAGCAACCGACACGGGCACATTCAAGGGCATCATTCTTCCCCGTTCGGAAACTGCAGATCCTCATCATGTTGTTCTCAAACTTCGTGTAGGGTACAACATTGGTATTGCGGCAAAGCGGATTCGTTCCATCACCATCTCCGGAAGAAAGGAAGCCCATTACAAGATTCCGGAGAAAGCGTTTCCGTACGATCCGAAGAAGCCCAACGTCAAGTTGTTGGGAACGGGAGGAACGATTGCCAGCAGGCTCGATTACAGAACCGGCGCCGTGATTCCCGCATTCTCTCCGGGTGAGTTGTACGGCTCGGTTCCCGAACTTGCCGACATCTGCAATCTTGAAACCGAGAAGCTGTACGGCGTCTTCAGTGAGAACATGGGCCCCGAACAATGGAAAGGAACCGCCGAAGCCATTGCGCGGGAAATCAGGAAAGGCGCGCACGGCATTGTGATCGGGCATGGGACGGACACGATGCACCACACGGCGGCGATACTTTCGTTCATGGTTCAGAATTCCCCGGTACCGATTGTGATGGTCGGCTCGCAGCGTTCAAGTGACCGGCCTTCCTCGGACGCAGCGCTGAACCTGATGCACAGCGTGAAGACTGCGGCAGAAAGCGACATCGCCGAGGTGATGGTCTGCATGTTCGGCCCGACATCGGATGAATACGGCCTGCTGCATCGCGGCACGCGTGTCCGCAAGATGCATTCGAGCTATCGTTCGACGTTCCGCACAATCGGGGACATCCCGATTGCGATGGTGGGCAGGGAGTTCATCAAACCGCTTCGCACGGATTACAAGCGTCGCCGTTCGGATACGGACGTGATTTTGAATGCTGCGTTTGAAGAGATGGTCGCCATTGTGTACTACTATCCCAACATGCGCCCTGACATTCTCGACTCGCTGATCGAAAACAACTATAAGGGAATCATCATTGCGGGTACAGGACTCGGCCATGTCAACAAACCGCTGTATCCCGCACTAAAGCGGGCGCAGGAGAAGAACATCGCCGTGTACATGACGGTGCAGACGTTGTGGGGCTATGTGCAGATGTATGTGTACGACACGGGTCGTGACATGATGGATCTGGGCGTCGTTCCAACTGCCAACATGCTTCCGGAAGTCGCTTACATGAAATTAGGATGGGCGTTGGGACAGACGAATGATTTGGAGAAGGTGAAAGAGATCATGCTCACCCCGGTCGCCGGTGAAATCACCGAACGCGAGCCGAGCAACGGCTACCTGATTTTCCAGGGCGGCGTGCCCGAAGTGGAGGAGTTCATTTCCAAATACAGGAAATGAACTCCATACAAATCCTCAGAACGAGGTTTGTAGATGCCGGCATATTGAGCTTGTTCTGATAATCCCGCAAAGTCAGATGACGGAGCTTCTCCCGGTTTCGGGGCAGCCTTCTGAATTGTTAGAGGGAACAACCACGATGTTTCACTGAACCCCCCATTTCAACAATGAAATCTTGACGGCATCGCCTGCCGAAAGTTGCTTACATTCTTTCGGAAAGTGAATCAGACAGTCAGCGTTTGCAAGTCCGCCAACCATATGTGAATCCTGTCCCCGAGTCGGTGCCACATGCAAGGTTCCTTTGGAATCATGAGAGAGCGTTCCCCTCACAAATTCCATTCGTCCTCGCTTTTTCTTCAAGTCATGAGAGAGACGTGCCGATAGAACGAACATGCCGGCATCATTCATTCCCATCATCTGTAAAAGAGCCGGCTTGATGAGGAGTTGGAATCCAAGCAGCGCCGCAACCGGATTTCCCGGCAGCCCGAATATCAGCGTGCTTTTCTTTTTTCCAAAAAAAATTGGCTTGCCCGGCTTGATTGCAATTCTCCAGAAAATGCTTCTCACATGAAGATCTGCCAACACTTCTTTCACGAAATCGCTTGACCCGACGGAAACGCCGCCCGACGAGACAACGATGTCTGCATCGGCTACCCCCTGTTTGAACGCTTGCTCGATCTGCTGTGGGTTGTCACGCGTGCGGAATGTCCGGACGGAGTCAATGCCCATTGCGCGCATAGCTGCAAGAAGTCCGGGGGTATTAGAGTCGTGGATGTTGCCGCGCCGCAACCGGGTTCCGGGAGGCTGCAGTTCGTTACCCGTGACGATTAACGCAACGCGAGGCTTCCTGCGCACACGAACGTGCTTTCTGCCGAGCGTTGCAAGCAGGGCTACAACCGGCGGAGTGATAAGTGTACCGCTTTCAAGGACAACTTCACCTTTCTTGAACTCGTCTCCGGCAAACCTGATGTTGCCACCGGTGTCTGCCCGTGTCGAAAAGTAGACCAGGTCATTCTCCACCCTTACGTGTTCCTGCATGATAACTGTATCGGCTCCGGCGGGGATCTGCGCGCCGGTGAGAATTCTGATGGTCGTTCCCTTTTTCAGGTTCACGATGCGAGTGTCGCCTGCTGCAAGTGTATCGGTGAGTTGAAGGCAGGCTTCATTTCTACGGGATGCGTTGGCAAGATCGGACGAGCGTACCGCAAAGCCGTCAACTGCCGAGGCGTCAAAGCGTGGCAACGGCGTATTTGCTCGAATCGATTCCGCCAATGTATATCCCAACGATTTCGGTACGGGGATTCGCACGAGAGGAAGCCTCCGGCAATTGTCGGAAACGAGTTTCAGCGCTTCCCCGAAATCGATCATGCTTTCAGTGCCCCTTTCCTTCGATCATTGCGAAAGCATGAAGGATGGCAGGAAACAGTGCATCGAGGCCGTCCGTGACGGCGCCGGGTGATCCGGGCAGAGTGACGATCAACGTTTTCCCGCGTAAACCCGAGCAGGCACGGGAAAGCATTGCGAGAGGGAAACGTGCTTGTCCGTACATTCGTATTGCTTCTGCAACTCCAGGGGCTTCACGGTCAATCACTTCCCGGGTTGCCTCCGGTGTGATATCACGGGGACTGAGCCCTGTTCCGCCGGTTGTTACAACAAGATCGGCTTTCAAATTGTCGGCGTAGTGTTTCAGCTTTTCAACAATCGTTGCCTTTTCGTCGGGAATCACTGAATAATCCGCAATCTCGAATCCCTCCGTTTTCAATCGTTCAACTATCACATTTCCGGAACGGTCAGCGCCTTTCCCATCTGCAATCGAATCCGACATAACCAGAACCGCGGCACGAAATGTCTTTGATGCAGGAAGACGGTACTCCGATTTGCCCCCGGTCTTCTTGAGAAGGCGAATCTCGCCAATCGACATTTCCTCATCAAGCATCTTCAACATATCATACATTGTCAGGGCGGCAACTGATGCTGCCGTAAGCGCCTCCATCTCAACACCGGTTTTATAGATAGCCTTCACCGTTGCCGAGACGTCAATCCAGTTTTCGCCGAAGGCGTATTCAACGCCCGCAAAGTCGATGGGAAGGGGGTGGCAATACGGGATGATCCCGCTGGTATTCTTAGCCGCTTGTATTGCGGCCACTTTTGCCACTTCAAGCGGGTTTCCTTTCGGGATTCTATTCTGGTGGATGAGATCGATTGTTCGGGGGCTGAGATGCAGCCGTGCCGAAGCGACCGCAGTTCTGAGCGTTGTTGTCTTTCGGGAAATATCGCGCATAGTAGCTTGTGTTCGGACGGGAGTATTGTCGTTTGGAATTCAATATAGAAAAATTTTCTGAATCAGAATACCAACAGATTTTTTTGCGGCCTCGACGGATTGTGTCTTGTTTTTATCTGATGTCTTGATATATTCTTGAGTGAGTCTGTGACCAATGCAATCCGGCTGAACATCCGTCCGGAGAATGAACCTCTTCCTTTCCAATTGAAGCGTAACCCGGCACCCTTTTGTGATCAGTTTTGAATATATCCTTCTTGTGAGTTCGGGCCTGATACTCATCAGTCTGGCGATTGCCAAGATCTCCGACAATTTCGGCGTTCCGACATTGCTGCTCTTTCTTGTGGTGGGCATGCTTGCCGGCTCCGAAGGATTGGGCGGAATCGAGTTCAGCGATGTCGGGTTGGCACGTTCGATTGGGACGATTGCATTGGTTCTTATACTGTTTGCGGGCGGTTTGGACACGAAATGGTCGTCCGTTCGTCCTGTGCTTCGCGAGGCGGGAATTCTTGCGACGGTCGGAGTGCTTACCACGGCATTGCTGGTCGGGGTGTTTGTTTCGTATACGTTCGGATTCTCACTGCTTGAAGGTCTTCTGTTCGGCGCCGTTGTTTCCTCCACCGATGCGGCTGCAGTATTTTCCTTGCTACGGTCGCGGAACGTCAGTTTGCGCGGAAACCTGAAACCGCTGCTCGAGTTCGAATCGGGAAGCAACGACCCGATGGCGGTATTCCTGACGCTCGGGCTGATTCAGGTTCTCACATCTCAAATAGAAACCACCGTCGACTTCATTGTACTCTTCTTCTATCAAATGGGTTTTGGCGCGGTGTTGGGGTTCGGTCTTGGCAAAGCGATGGTTTTTCTGCTGAATCGCCTGAAGTTTTCCTACCAGGGCTTCTACCCCGTTTTTGCACTTGCGTTTGCAGTGTTTATTTTCGGGATTACGGCTGTCATCAACGGCAGCGGATTTCTTGCTGTGTACGCTGCGGGTCTCGTTGTCGGCAACTCTGAGATCATTCAGAAAAGGAGTCTTCTCAGATTCTTCGACGGCTTTGCATGGTTGAGCCAGGTGGGTATGTTTCTCACGCTGGGATTGCTTGTGTTTCCGTCTCACGTTGTCAGTGTGGTGGGAATTGGATTACTGGCTTCCGCTGTGCTGATGTTTGTTGCACGGCCGGTCAGCGTATTCCTCTCGCTTGCATTCACGAAATTTCGATGGAACGAAAAAGCGCTTGTTTCGTGGGTAGGGTTGCGTGGTGCTGTGCCGATTATTCTGGCAACATTTCCGCTTCTGGCGGGCCTGCCGAGGGCCGAACTCATGTTTAATCTCGTCTTCTTCATCGTTCTCACATCAACATTGTTGCAGGGATGGTCCATTCCTTTGCTTGCACGCATCCTCAAAGTGGACGCCCCGCTCGAAAGAACTCCGAACTACCCGCTTGAGTTTGATGCCCCGCGGGAGTCAAATACCGAATTGGTTGATTTGATGGTTCCGTACAATTCATCGGCTGTCGGAAGAACTATCGTGGAATTGGGAATGCCGAATGACAGCCTGATCGTGTTGATTATCCGCAATGAAGAATTCCTGGTTCCCAGCGGCGGTACTGTGCTGGAATCGGGAGATACGATTCTCGTTCTCGTCAACAAACAGAACCTTCCGCAAGTACGCGAATTGCTGGCCGAGCAACGGGCGAAAGAAGAAGCATAGCACGTCCTGTCGTATTGCTGTCCACCAACACCCTGCAGCATCATGACTTCCTCACTTTTCCTGCATACACAGAATCATGTATGCCGGCGGTGGCTCTCATGCCTGCCTTTGTAAGATTTTCAAACGAACAGTAGATTTTTCCCCCCTTCAGTCTCAACTTCCCTTTCCAAGCCATTTATCCACCCGGATTTTTTGGCGTAACCTTTGTCTCAACTAAAACCGATTATGACATCCGGATAAAAACTCAAAACGAACCAAAGAGAGCCATGAAAATTCTGCTTGCTGATGACAATGATGATTTCTTGCTCGTGATGCAGGATTTAATAGAAGGGCAGGGCCATACCCCGTTGATTGCACGGGACGGAAAACAAGCGCGTGAGTTTCTTGAAGAAGAGTCGGTTGATGTCATCATCTCCGATATTTTTATGCCGACATTGGATGGAATACGGTTTCACAGCTACGTTCGGGAGTTGATGGGGGATAGAAAAGTACCCTTCATTTTCATGTCCGGGTACGACGATCCCTATACGCAGGAAGCAATTGAGGATTCCTCAATTGATTTCTTTATCAGCAAGATGACCCCGATAAGTAAGGTCATTGAAGTTCTCGATCAGATCGAATCATCACTAACGGAATAGAACACGAATGTCCTTGCCGGATCAGACATATAGAGAGAATAGAGCAGACGGTGCTGCTCCTGCCAAGCGTCGTTACGCCTCTGCGTTTCTCGATCATCTCGTTCGGAACCGGATCATTTCAGAGAAGATTGCGGGCGACGTATCCGATCATATCCAGGAACAAAAAGGAAACGAAAAACGCCGCATGGTCGATATTCTGGCCGAAGAGTATGAGGTTTCCAAGGATGTGTTGGCCAGGGAACTTGCGCAGTTCTACTCGTTCCGGATTATTGACAGCAAGGAAAGGAGTCTGCGAAGGCTCGATAATCAAACCATTTTGAAACTAGTTGAAGGCTTGGCGCCGCCGGCATATCGTGTTGTTATGAGGCACAAAGTGCTTCCCTTCGAAACTGCCGAGGGCCAGCCGGACAAGTTGTTGGTTGTGACACCCAATCCGACGGACAGGGAAGTGAGTGAGGCCGCCCGAGCCTTTCCCTACGCCAAACACGAAATTTGCTACATGAAAGAGGCAGATTGGGATGAATTCTGGCAACAAGTATCACAGTCAAAGAGCACAACCTCGTTGGGGGCAGCCTCGGCCGGCAACGGGATGTTCGAGGAGAATGATTCGGAACTCGATAGCGCCCTCGAACGCGAAATTGACAGCAGCCAACTCATCAATCTGGTGAACAATATATTCACTGATGCCGTGCGTATCGGTGCGAGCGATATTCACATAGTGCCGAAGGGTTCCCGCAAAACCGAAATTAGCTTCCGCATCGACGGGGAGCTAACAACATGGTACACTGTTGAAGATACCCGGGCTGAAGCAGTCGTTGCCGTTGTGAAGGGACGCGGCCTCGGCCTTGACCGTTTCGAGAGAATGGCCGCTCAGGACGGTCAGGCACAGAAGGTGGTAGACGATCAGGTAGTCCGCTTCCGCATGTCTGTTCTTCCCATTATTTCCAAGGAAATGGCGGGAAAATTTGAATCTATGGTCATCCGAATTCTGAAAGATGCCCATGCATCGGTTTCGCTCGAATCCATCGGGTTGGATCCGTACTCGCTCGAGATGTTCCGCGAGGCAATCAACAAGCCTCACGGCATTGTCATTCTCACCGGACCAACGGGAAGCGGAAAAAGCACGACACTTGTCGCGGCTCTCCGGTCGGTAATGAACCCGTCCGTTTGCACAATAACGGTTGAAGATCCGGTGGAGTATTTGATTGAAGGTGCACGCCAGGTAAAGCTCAACCACAAGCTCTCGTTCGACGACGCTATCAGGGCCATTCTCCGTCACGATCCCGATATCATCATGGTGGGTGAAATTCGCGATCGCGCAACTGCTGATATCGCCATCAAATTGGCAAATACCGGCCACCTGACATTTTCCACGCTGCACACAAACGATGCGGCCAGTGTGGTATCACGATTATTCAAGATCGGTGTCGAACCGTTCCTGATTGCACAAGCGCTGAATATTGTTGTCGCGCAGCGTCTTGTCCGCAAACTGTGCGAAAAATGCAAACGACCGGTACACAAGAACGAGTTGAATCACACAATGCTTGTGAAATACGGATTTGAGGAGGCAGATATACTGAACACGGTGTTCTTCGAGCCGGTCGGCTGCCCGCATTGCGTCGGGGGATTCAAAGGACGCAGTGCCATACACGAAACGCTGTATATTTCTCCGGAAATCCGGGAAATCATCATCGACAGCGGTGAAAAAATTGATTTGGATGCGATTCAGCGTACAGCAATCAAACATGGCATGCGAACGTTGCGACAATCAGGATTAGAATTGGCGAAACAGGGCGTGAGCAGTATCGACGAAGTCGTAAACGCAACAACGAGGGATTGAAAGTTTGTAATGGAAAAACTGACTCAAGAGAAGTCAAAATTTCCTCATGCTGCGGTGAGATGATGGTATTGCCGCATATTTTGGGGCGAATCGTCAACATGGAATTCTGGCATAACCGTTGAAAGAACCATAGTCAACAGAAACGAAAGAACAACCTGAAGCAAGTTTTCAAACCAACAACCATAATCCACAACTAACAATCAAAGGGGAGATATACCATGGGCCAGCAACAACTTCTTCTGATCATTCTTGGCGTGATCGTCGTCGGTATCGCCGTTGCAGTCGGTATCACAATGTTCCAGGACAACGCCGTGTCCGCTAACCGCGATGCAGTCACAAACGACCTTGTGAATCTTGCGTCACGTGCACAGCAATTCTATCGTCGCCCGCAAGCGCTTGGCGGCGGTGGCAATTCGTTCGTCGGCCTGACAGCCAATGCAGCCGGTCTCGCAAAGTTGACCTCAAAGTCGGCAAACGCGAACGGTTCATATGCAATTACGACAGCCGGTACAACAACAACTGTTGTGTTGCAGGGTACGGGTGTCGAGAAGGGAGTGGATGGTAATCCCATCAGCATTACGATGAGTGTTTTTGCCGACAGCACATATGTTTCGCAGGCTAACTAACGCCGAACATTCTGCGGGCTTCCAGCAATGGAGGCCCGGGTCGTTAATAGATGTAACAGTTCGGGCGTGCGTACAGGCGATTTCACATGTGCCGAAGGCGCTCGATAGTCAAGAGTAGAAAAGGGTTGATATGGGTTCGCAGCAACTATTATTGATTGTGGTGGGCGTCGTTCTGATCGGCATCATGGTTGCTGTGGGCATGGATATGTTCAAGGATCAGGCGGCGTCCACAAACCGCGACTCGATTTCGAATGATCTTGCGAACTTTGCGGTGCGGGCACAGAAATACTATCGCAAACCCTTGGTGTTGGGAGGCGGTGCTCATTCGTTCAACGGATTGTCCTTCAAACACATAACGAAGAATGAAACGAATTCGAACGGCACATACGTGCTTGCGCCTGATCCTGCGAGCGGAAGTGACCCGTTTGTCAGTATCACGGGAACGGGATTCAATAACGGAAACGACAGGTCGGCTCCCGTTGAAGTACGGATAACGATTTGGCCGGATAGTGTTTTCTTGGAAACGCTGAATTAGCGTTTCCGGTGGATGACAAGTAAGGAAACGAGCAAGGCCTGAAACACAAAGTAATGCAGGCGGCTCTCTCTGTTTTCCGATTGTGTTTTGCTATGTGGGGGACTTAGTGAGACTTGCAACGGAGACAAGGGGAGAGCCTGCTTTTATCAGTATGAACAAACCTGAGTGAACGAGAGATACAATGCCTGAATTCAGAATAGAAGGTGTCACCGGAGACGGAAAGCCGCTTCAGGGAGTATTTGAAGCAGACTCGCTCAAAGCAGCAAAACAAAAAGCCGCGGTCATGGCCGGCCAGCGCAAATTCAAGCTGCTGAATGTGGTGCCGCGCGCAACATGGGTTTACCGGGTTCAACGCGGGACGGAGAAGCCGATCTCCGGAGAACAAAAAGCCTTCACCAAAGGAGAAGTCGAAGAAGCTCTGCAAAAAATGGGGTACCGCGTCATTCGGGTTCAGAAGCGTTTGTTTGACTTCAGGCCAAAGCCCCCGTCTGCGGAAATCGTGACATTTGTACGCGTCAGCGCCGACCTGATCAGGCAGAAGCTTCCCTTCAATGAAATAATGCAACTGCTTGTCAACGATATCCAAAACAAAACATTGCGCGAAACGCTGAAGGATATCAATGCCGAACTGAAGCAAGGAAAAGACAGCGAGCGGGCCTTCGTCAAGCACGAAGCCGTTCTTGGCCGTTTCACGGCGCACATGCTCGGCCTTGCCTCAAAAAGCGGCAACATGGCCGATATTTATGAAAGCACGGCAAAATTTCTTGAACGTCAGGCAGAGTTCAAGAAAAATCTCAAAAGTGCCCTCATTATGCCGATGGTGACGCTGGTAGTTCTGTTTGGCGCGGTGGTGTATTACGTCGGCTACATCTTTCCGGCAACGGCAGGGTTGTTCCGCAAGTTCGGGATTGAACTGCCGCCCATGACTGCGGCGACGATGGCAATGAGCGACTTCCTGGTTGAAAACATGGGCCTCATCACGCTCGGCACGCTGATACCGAGTATTTTCGCAGTAAAATACTTCTCGACCGAAAAGGGGAGATTTATTCTCGACAAGTATATCTGGAGAGTGCCCATTATCGGTTCGCTGATGCACAAGAGCAGCATAGAGATATTCTGCCGTGTGTTCTACGCGTTGTACAGCGGGGCCGGCGAGAACATTGAGGTAATTCGCATGGCCGCGGAAGCATGCGGCAACAAGTTTATGGAACATCAGATCAAAACCGTTGCTCTGCCGATGATGACCCAGAAGGGGGCAGGTATTATGGAAGCGTTTGAAGCGAGCGGTGTGTTTACCAAGACCGCTCTTTCGCGGTTCCATTCGGGTGCCGAGACCGGTACCGTGAAACACACAGCGTTGCAGCTGGCCGAGTATTATGAGAAAGAGACATCGTACAAAATGCGAAATGCGATCGACTATATCCAGGTCATCATCTCGATGATCATTATGGTCGTTCTTACGGCACTCACAATTGTCTCGTCCGAAACGGCAACGGTGCGTCCGAAAAATCCGGCATTGGGCGCAGTAGTACAGTACAGTTCAGAACACGGCAGGACGTGAATCGGTGATTCTCGATTCCCCATAAGAGAAGAGCAATGGCAACGGTTGATATTACTGACAAGATTGGCTTCACACTACTGAAGAAAGGCATCATTGACTACGAGACCCTTGAAAAGTCCCTGAAAGTCAAGGAAGCCGAGAGCAAACGGAACCGAAGAAATCTGGGTCAGATTCTTGTCAATGAATTCAACGTTGAACACGACTCGGTATTTAAGGAGGTAGCCGACCTTTACGCATTCCGCGAAATCTCCCTGGAAGACGAACTGCTCGATAAGCCAAGAATCGAGTTTATCCGCAAGCTTATCGAATCCCTGCCCGAATCGGCACGGACAATGTTGCTTGAGGCAAAGATGTTGCCTCTCAAGTACGATGAACGCCAGACAGACAAGCTGGTTATACTTGCTGCCGATCCCACCGACAGGCGCATTCCGCTAATCTCACGGAATTTCAACGCGAAGAAGTACGAAGTGGCGTATTGCCGCCTCGGCGCGCTTGAAAAACTCATGGAACAGGTTGTTCCGGTTGAGAACGAGTTTCTTCGTCTCCTGGAAACCAACGCCGATGCCGGTATTGACGTCAAGGAAGACGAAGGTGCCGTTGACGAGGAAGCGCTCGAGGCGGAAATCAGCAAAAGCGCGCTTGTCAATCTTGTCGAAGGAGCCCTTGTCGAGGCCGTGCGGCAGGGCGTAAGCGATATTCACATTGTTCCGAAAGGTGGGAACCGTACGGAGTTCTGGTTCCGCGTGGATGGCAATCTGCAACTATGGCACGCCCAGGAGAGTACGTTGCCTGAAGCTATTGCGGCAGTTGTGAAGGATCGCTCAAAGAATATTGACCGGTTCGAACGCGAAGCATCGCAGGATGGTTTCATCCAGCGGTCGATTGATGATCACATGATCCGCTTTCGCGTTTCCATCATGCCGATGGTCGGTACGGAGTTCAAGCACAAATACGAGAGTATTGTTATTCGTGTTCTCGATGATCGGAAGGTGATTACCGATCTGAACAAGCTCGGTCTTCAGGGGCCGACGATGGATTTCTTCCAAAAGGCAATTAACAAGCCGCAGGGCATCGTGATCCTTACCGGCCCGACTGGAAGCGGAAAAAGCACGACGCTGGTTGCCGCTCTGCACGCAGTTATCGACCCGACTGTGAATGTTCTTACCGTCGAGGAGCCTGTAGAGTACATTATTCGCGGAGCCCGGCAATTGAAGATCGGGCCCAAAATGAATTTTGATAGCGCCATCCGCGGCATCCTGCGTCATGATCCTGATATTGTGCTTGTCGGGGAAATGCGAGACAAGACGACTGCCGAAATTGCCATCAAGCTGGCAAATACGGGGCACTTGACATTCTCAACGCTGCACACGAACGATGCGCCGAGTGCCGTATCACGATTGTACAAGATGGGGATTGAGCCATTTCTCATTGCCTATGCGATCAATGTGATTGTTGCACAGCGTCTCATACGAACCCTCTGCAAATTCTGCAAACGTCCGATTCTCCCGGATGAACTGGACCGTGAGGTGTATATGAAGTTCGGTTTCACGGAAGAGGATCTTGACAATCATGTACTCTTCGAGGCGGTGGGTTGCGACAAATGCAACGGGGGCTACAAGGGTAGGGCGGCAATTCACGAAGCGCTGTATTTTACAAAAACCATTCGCAATATCATCGTCAAGTCGGGGGCGGAAGTTGATGAAGAACAGATACGTACGCAGGCTGTCAAAGACGGAATGTGGACATTGCGGAAGTCCGGTATCGAACGAATAAAGAGCGGCGTGTGTACGCTTGAAGAAATTGCCGCGGTGACAACTGATGACTAACCCAACGACAATACGTGCAGAGCGAAGATGATTGATATTGCCGTACATACACTTCGAGAACTCGCTTCCACAATTCCACCGACGGCGCCGGGCGTGGAACGCCAGATGATTATCGGCGATCTCGCGAGCAAAGCCTCGCCTGCCGAGCGAACTGCAATGCGAAAGCTGATGGATGTGGTTCTTCTTCGGATGCAGAAACTCAACGCGTCCGACATCGATATCGGAGGTTTTGGCACAACAGGTCATTTCTGGTACCGTACCTACGGCGATAAGAAGCCGGACAGAGAGCTTCCCGTGCTTACACCGGATGAAGCAAGCCTGCTGATTCAGTCCATACTCATTGAGCGGCAGCGGTTGTTCCTGTATGAAAATCGCAATCTTGATTTTTCGTACACGGTGATGCAGGATGATTCCATGTTCCGCTTCCGTGCCGATGCCTATTTCGATTTGGATCAGCTTGCGTTGAACATGCGGGCGATCAATGCAACAGTCCGTCCGTACAAGAACCTTGAATTCCACTCGAATGTCACAAAGGCGCTGAGCCTTGCTCATTCATCACACGGCCTTACGCTGGTTACCGGCATTACGGGGTCCGGCAAAAGCTCAACCCTTGATAGCATCATTGACGCGAACAATCACTCGGTTGATGCGCATATTGTCATCATTTCGTCGCCGATTGAATACGTGCACAAGCCCGACCGGTGCATCGTTCGCCACCGTGAAGTGGGGCGCGATGTGCTGTCATTCAAGGAAGGAGCAATACAGGCATTGCGTCAGGATCCCGACATTATCGTTATCGGGGAAATGCGCGATCCCGATACGATTTTCACTGCGCTGGAAATCACCGATAGCGGACACAAAGTGTTCTCCACATTGCATACGGCATCCGCGATTGAGACGATTGACCGCGTCATCGGTGAAGTGCCGCCGATTGAACAAGAACGGGTTCGGCTCCGATTGGCGGATACGCTAAGTTGCGTACTTTCCCAGAAGCTCGTGCCGACATTGGATGGCAAACTCACATTGGCCAAAGAAATCATGCTGATGATCCCCTCTGTTCGGGCAGCCATCAAAAACAACAATACCGGGGAGATCTACCAAATGATGGCAGAATCGGCAGATATCGGCATGATAACTTTGGAACAGGATTTGAAGCGATTGTATCTGCAGAAGAGAATCTCTCTCGAGACTGCGATGGTTAATGCGAATAACAAACGACGATTGCAACAAATCCTCAATGCGAATGCAATCGGCGATTGAAACAAGCGGGAGTTATGGCCATATGAACAATAATAGTCACCACCGAATAACAAGGGAACAGTCGCTATGGCTATGGTAGGCGGCAAGTCAATGATAGGCCTGTTTGTTGACGGCCTCGACATCAAGCTTGCCCGTGTCGCACAAAAACGGGGCAAGGTGGTCGTTCAGGAGTTGCGTTCGGCAACGCTTATTTCCAAGCTGGAAGAAAGAAAAACGGCGGAAGCGACGATGAGTCAGACGGCCGATGACAGGGATCCTTTCCGGCTTCCTGAACTTGATTCGACCGAGCAAGCTGCCATTGCCGGCGGCGAAGACAACAATGCCATTCTGTTAGGATTGCTGTCCCAATACAAACCGAAAAGCTACTCGCTTGCCTACGGAATCTCGGAGCCATCCATTTACTATCATGCATTGGACAGTAACTTCGGCCTGAAGGGAAAGAACCTGAAGCTGCGGATTATTGATGAATTGAAGAATGTTCGAACCTTCCAGCCCACTCCCGATGCCGTAGATGCCATTCCGACGGAAGACGGGAACCTGTTGTGTGTTGTACGCGAAGATGGCCTCTCGCTTATAAATCACCTCGATAGCATTAAGGGATTTTTGGGGAATAGGGTCCCGAATATTTCCGGTATCGACAGCTCTGACATTGCTCTCATGAATATGGTGAGATCGAATTATGATCTTCAGCCCGATGAGGTGTCGGTGATTATTTATGTCGGAGCCGAGTTCACGCGCCTGATTTTTATGCACGGAACGAACTTCTACCAGTTTGCCCCGATTCTCAGCGAAGGGTACGACTCGTCGAACCTGCCGAACACGGTGTACAGCAGATTGTTACTCGAGCAAGATAACTTGAACATTCAGCGTGTCAGCAAGATCATTCTTGCGGGTGAAAGTCGACGGATAGGGTTCAAGGAATTTTTGCACCAGATGCTGCCCGATCAGGAAGTTGACTACCTGTTAACGCCGAATCTTGATGTCAGCCAGTTGCCGCCTGATCAGCAGGAAGCAGTGTCCGAGTATGCTGTTGCCATTGGCGTTGCGTGGAAGTTCCTTGATAGCTCGAACAAAGCGTTCTACCGCACAAACTTGCTTCCGGATTCTGTTCGTGAAGGTCAGCGTGTTTTCAAACTGTCATGGCACGGCTATCTGTTACTTGCCGCCATTTTCGGTTCTACACTCTTCTTCACAACGCAGATTCAGCAGAAACGGCAGGAAATCAACGAACTCAAGTCTCTTCTCGACGTCAAGTCGGCCCAGATCAGCGAAAACACAACCTTGATGAACTCGATCAGCAGCTTGCGTGACCAGCTTGGAAAGTACAACGCATCGATGGCATTGTATGATTCGCTGGTGCCGGGGGCAGACAAATTCAGCAAAGCGTTTTCCCATTTAAGTCACGGCGTAGAAGATCTGAACTCGATCTGGCTGAACGAGTTCATTGTGCCGGAAAGCGGCGAGGTAACGCTCAACGGCTTTGCCGTGAACCGATCACGCATTCCGCGTCTTTCCGCCATGTTCGAACAGGCGCTGCTGAAAGAGGTTTCAACCGAGGAAATCAGGGGTGAAACGGTGTACCGCTACAAGATAGAGGTTCCGTCCATCATGAACACGAAACAATAGGCGACGGGGAAAGGAGTAAGGCGTGTCATACAAAGTCCGAAATAGTATAGTGCTTGGTGTATTGCTGCTGCTCATCATGGGCGTTGGTACATTCGTGCGGGCGTATCACCTTCCCAAGGAGTCGAAAGCCTTGGCTGCGGAAATCGAAAAGATCGAGGAGGAATTGAGCAATACCCCGGGTCTCATCAATGAATATAACGAACTCAGCGCAACTGTTGAGGATACGAAGGCTCGATGGGAAAGTCGAAGCAAGGAAATTCCGCCGGAAGACATTACCGGCAAGACGTACGAATATTTCAGTAATCTCATTGAACGAAGCGGCGGCCTGAAATTGAACATGATATACCAGGGCCCGCAGATGAAAGACAACTATGGTTTCAACGTGTACAACTTGCGCGGCGAAGGACCGTACGCTAATCTCTACAAATTCCTCTGGCATATTGAGAACGGACGCAAGCTGTTCAAGATCAACACGTTGAATATGAAGGGGCTCGAAATTGCAGAGAATGAAAAAACAGCGGGCGATATTCTGGTAACTTTTGAAATGACGGTACACGCGTTCTACGCGGCAATTCCGGAATTGGCAAAACCGAATTCGGGACGCGAAGATACTCCTCCCTACTTGTCGCAAGATCCGTTCCTGCCGGTAATTACCGCCCTCTTGCCTCCGAACAAAACGAATCTTGTTGAGATCGAGCGTTCGGATTTGAAGGCTGTTATTCCGGGCAAAGCATTTGTCTTCGATCAGAACAACAACTTCAGAACCTTGCAGTGGGGAGATGAAGTATATCTTGGCTATGTAACGAAGCTTCTGCCGGAAGAAGGAAAAATCGAATGCACCCTGAACAAGGGAGGCATTATTGAAAAAGTGGAATTAAAGATACGATATGCTGCGGGACAACAGGCAGCGTTGGGTCAACAACCGGATTTCTTGAATAAAAAGCCTTGAGGGGAGCATGAAAACACCAACCGTCATAATCGCAATTGCGCTGTTCGTTGCTTGCATCGTGCCTGCATCAGCCCAGCCACTGAATCCCGTGGAACGCCGGGCGCTGAAAGAGTACATCTCGCCCGATGAGCTGGTGTCGATAGCACCAACAGCTTCGCTCGACAAGGCGTTCAGTGCCATCAGCGAAGTGAGCAAGAAATTCACCGGAAAAATCATCATTGATCCGGAACGCCGCAATGATCCGGTGGGCGTGGATATCACAGGAATGCAATGGAGGATCGCCCTTGAAACGATCTGCCGCAAGAACAATTTGTGGTACGACGAATACACGGGCTATTTCCAGATTGTTGCGCTGGGTAACGGTGAAGGAAAAGGACGGGATGGCGCGGCCGGAACAATGATGCCGGTCAGTGCAGAAATGCAGAAGGAAATAGCGAACATCAAGAGTCGGGAAATCAAAATCTCCGCTGTGTTTTTTGAAGTATCTCTGACGAAACTCGAAGAAGTCGGCGTCAACTGGAGCTTCATGAAGAGCAACAAGGATGTCTCAGTCAACTCGCAGTTCAAGGCGGCGGACAATGTGTCGTCTGATTTGTTTAAGATGGACGTGACTCCGAAAATCTCGTTTGCCAACATCAATGCCGTGGCACAAGTATTTTCGGCGTACGATCTGGGGGAGGTTCTCTCCGGTCCGCAACTGATTGTCCGTTCTGGTGAAAAGGGAAGAATCCAGGTCGGGCAGGATTTCTCGATCAAGGAACGTGATTTCTCAGGAAATCTCCTCGATAAGTTTTACAGCACAGGCACCATTATCGATGTGCATCCGCAGGTGATCTCGGAATCGGGTGTCAACTTCATTCACATTCAAGTTGATGTCGAGCGAAGTTCGTTGGTGCCTTCCCAGGGAAGTACCATCATCAATAAAACAAAGGCAAATACCAACGTCCTTCTTCTCGACGGGGAAGAGACAATCATCGGCGGTTTGTACAACAATGAAGTACAGGAAACACGGCTCGGCATTCCTCTATTAAAGGACCTGCCTTGGTACGTATTCGGGTTGCGGTATCTTTTCGGTTACAACAAAGACGAGGTACGCAAGAAGGAATTGATTATTCTCCTCAAAGCGGAACTTGTTCCGACGCTTCAGGAACGTGTTGCGCAAAAAGTTCAGGAAGATGGTGTGTATCAGCGATGGCAGGATGGCGTTCAGCGGCAGGTTGACCATGTAACCGGAGCAAGGAAGGAGGGACGTTAAGCAATGAGAAGAGTTCTCTTTGGAATGGGTGCAGCACTGGCTCTCGCGTTTGTCTTGAATGCATGCAGCAATGATGATACGGGGCCCAGCGCCGGCGTTGCGGTCGTATCCGGCTTCGTCAAAGATGCAAAGAACCGGATGCCGCTAAGCGGGGTTCTCGTAGAAGGCAAGGCCGGAACAACAGTGACCGCGCAGGCAACAACGGATGACCAGGGTCGTTTTGAACTTCGCTTCAATGTTGACAGCGCGATGACGGCAAAAATCTCGATCCGCAACGTCACAGGATACCGTGATACAATTGATATTTCCCTTTCAGTGAAACCCAACGAAGCAGTGTTGCGCGATATCGATCTGAATCCGAAGTCACAAGTGATTGGCGGAGGTGGCAGCACGAGCGGCCTTGCACAAACGTTTGCATTTCTCGGCGCCGACCCCATGCAGGTTTCTGTGTACGGTGTAGGAGGTCAGGAAACAGCCGTATTAGGTTTCGAGGCTCGTGATTCTCTCGGCCTTCCCGTTGACGCGGCGCATGCGGTACAAATCAACTTCAGCCTTCAGGGCGGACCGAACGGCGGCGAATATCTCTCTCCGACAACAATCACAACGAATGCAGTCGGGCGGGCGTTTATTGCGTTCAACAGTGGCACACGCTCGGGAGTTGTACAGGTGGTGGCAACGGCAAATGTTGCGGGTCGGCTTATTACGTCATCACCGGTTCGTATCGTCATCAACGCCGGCTTTGCCGATCAAGCTCATTTTACTATTGCAGCCGAGCGATACAATTTCCCGACGTGGGGTATTGCCGGTAATCGAAACAAAATCAGCGTTATTGTCGGCGACAGGTATTCGAACCCTGTGGTTATGAACACCGCCGTGTATTTCCGGACAAACGCCGGCGTTATTCAGCCGACTGTGTTTACGAATATTGATGGATTGGGATCTGCCGATCTTATCAGCGGCAATCCGTTCCCGGCAGGTCAATATGCAGCGCAACCGTACGGAAACGGTTACCATTATCTTGCCGCCCGGACCATCGGACAAGGTGGTGTTCCCGTGGAAGACAGCATCCTGGTGTTGTGGAGTGCGCATTCTGAAATCAGGAACATTACACCGCTTACGTTCAACATCGCGAATGGCGGGTCGCAGGACTTCACGTTCAGCGTCTCCGACTTCAACGGTAACCCGCTTGCAGCAGGGACAACAATTACGGTTACCGCGAGTGTGCCGCCGCCACCGGATCCGAATACGCCTGTGAACCAGGTTCAACTTGCTTTCGGGAATCAAGGAACAATTGTACTCAACGACGTGATCTTCCGGGGGGCCGGCAGTACGGATTTCAGCTTCCGGTTGAGTGATGGAACTCCGAACATCTCCAATAGTCCGACTCCCACTTCAGTTTCCATTACCGTAGCCGGGCCGAACGGTAACGCATACTATACCTTGGATGGAATCGTGCAGTAGCTGTCGCATCATCACCACATCATCAGAGCCTCTGCCGAGACGTCGCAGAGGCTCTTGCGTTTTCTTGAATAGCGTTACGGTCAGACTGAAACCTCTCTTGGGTGTGAATTGATTTTCCGCCTCCTTTGCGTTAGTTTGTTGGACAACTAAATCGTTCTCGGCGGACTATTCTATGGCAAAGCGTTCAAACGGCGGGGCCACCTCTCCTCAGGCAGCATTCAACAAAGATACAATAGTAATCCGCGGAGCGCGGGTTCACAACCTCAAGAATGTCAACCTCGATCTTCCCCGAAAGAAACTGATTGTCGTCACGGGCGTCAGTGGTTCAGGGAAATCGAGTCTTGCGTTCGACACAATTTACGCCGAAGGCCAGCGCCGGTACGTTGAAAGTCTCTCTTCGTATGCCCGCCAGTTTCTTGAGCGGATGGATAAGCCTGATGTTGATCTCATTCAGGGCATCAGTCCGGCAATGGCGATCGAGCAGAAAACAAATACCCGCAATCCTCGTTCAACAGTCGGAACCACGACGGAAATCTATGACTATCTCCGCGTACTATTTGCCCGCATAGGAAAGACCTACTGTTATAATTGCGGCAGACTGGTGACGAGAGATACCGTCCGGACTATCCTCGATTCTCTGACGCAGGAGGCAGGGGATGTGCAAACCTCTTCGCTCAAGCTCTACATCACGTTTCCTCTTCCCATTCATCACAATGAGACAGTAGATGAGGCCCTCTCCAATCTGAAAAAGGAGGGGTTCTTTCGCGTTGTCGTGAAGAACGAGATTGTGGATTTGAACGAAAGTGAGGTACCGAAGAAGATCAAGCCCGCTGAAGTTCAGGTCTTGGTCGATCGTGTCATGTTTACTGTCGGCGAGGAAAACAACCGTCTTGCCGATTCGATCGAGACTGCGTTCGCATCCGGCGGCGGAAACGCAGAGGTGGTTCTCTTGGAGAATAACAAAACGCTGAAGTTCACCCAGAATTTCGAGTGTTCTCACTGTCGTATCAGATACGAGGAACCCGACCCGCGGTTGTTTTCGTTCAATAATCCGTTTGGCGCATGCCCTGAATGCCAGGGATTTGGAAAGGCAATCGGGATTGACATGGAGTTGGTCGTTCCGATGAAAAGCAAGACCCTGCGCGAAGGGGCGATTCAACCGTGGTCAACTCCGAAGTTCAAAGAGAATGAGGGGCGAATGGTCTCGGCCGCGCGACAAGCCGGTGTACGGCTCGATGTTCCATTCAGCGATCTTTCGGAAACTGAACAGCAATTTGTTATGGAGGGACACGGAGATTTTGACGGCATTAACGGCTTTTTCAAAATGCTCGAGAAGAAATCGTACAAGATCTACTACCGGGTTCTGCTGAGCCGGTACAGAGGTTACACAACGTGCGCGGCATGCGGTGGAGCCCGACTACGCAAGGAAGCTTTGAACATCAAAGTGGCTGAAAAAGGAATTGCGGACATTGTCCGGATGACTATCGCTGAAGCCGGAGAGTTCTTCGCATCGCTTTCTCTCACACATACTGAACGGGAAATAGCAAAGCGAATTCTCGAAGAACTGGATCGGAGGCTGAAGTATCTCAACGAGGTGGGCATCGGCTATCTGACCCTTGACAGATTGTCGAATACACTTTCAGGAGGTGAATCGCAGCGGATCAATCTTGCCACCTCGCTCGGTTCTTCGCTTGTTGGGGCATTGTACGTTCTGGATGAACCAAGCATTGGCCTTCATCCCCGCGATAACGGACGACTCATCAATATCCTGAAAGCCCTTCGTGATGTCGGAAATACAGTGCTTGTGGTTGAGCATGACAGCGATATGATGCGAGAGAGCGACATCATTGTCGATATGGGGCCAAAGGCCGGAGAGTTCGGTGGTGAAATAGTCTATGCCGGACCTTCGGGAGAGATTGTCACTGATCAGAAATCTCTGACAGGAAAATACCTGAGTGGCAAGCGATCAATCGCTGTTCCTCGAAACAGAAGGCTTCCGAACAGTGCCGCAGTTATCATTGAAGGGGCGGCCGAAAACAATCTGAAGGGAATAGATGTCACCATCCCGTTGCACATGTTCGTTTGCATTACAGGTGTCAGTGGCAGCGGCAAAAGTACGCTTGTGCATGATGTTCTTTACTCGGGACTGAAGCGATTGAAGGGAGAGCCCGCCGAGAAAACGGGACGGTGTTCGGCAATTCGCGGCCACGAGCACATCAGTTCTGTCGAGATGGTTGACCAATCTCCCATAGGTCGCTCGCCCCGTTCCAATCCGATTACGTATATCCAGATTTTTGATCACATCAGAAATCTGTTTGCCGCTACGCAAGCAGCGAAGATTCACGGCTTCTTGCCCGGTCACTTTTCGTTCAACGTTCCGGGCGGACGGTGTGAAGCTTGTGAAGGTGATGGTGTGGTGAAAGTCGAGATGCAGTTCCTTGCCGATTTGTATCTGATCTGTGATTCATGCAAAGGGGCACGGTACAAGCAGGAAGTTCTTGATGTGCACTATCACGGAAAGAACATTACCGACGTGTTGGGGATGACGGTTACAGAAGCGATTCAATTCTTTTCGGCAGATGCAACAGGCAGGAAGGTTGCCCGGAAACTGAAGGTTCTTGAGGATGTGGGACTGGGCTATATCAGGCTCGGCCAATCCGCGACATCCCTTTCCGGCGGAGAAGCGCAGCGCATCAAGCTTGCTGCCCATCTTTCCGCTCCTCAACGGGGAACTCACACATTGTTCATTTTTGATGAACCGACAACCGGATTGCATTTTGACGACATTGCCAAACTGTTGACCTGCTTCTCGGCCTTGATAGATCAAGGGCATTCGGTCGTGATTATTGAGCACAATCTCGACGTCATCAAATGTGCCGACTATGTTATTGATTTGGGGCCGGAGGCTGGCGGCGGCGGCGGTGAGATTGTGGGGCAGGGTACTCCTGAAAAACTGGCCAAAATTGCGGAGTCACACACGGGCAGATTCCTCAGGAGGTGCCTCTTTCCGGAAAAGTCGTCTAAGTGACTGATGTCACATCGGAGGGGATGGGATTATACTACATTGATACCGCAGCAGTTACTGAAAGGCATTGGTACTTCGACGGATTTAGGGGAGATCCTAGGAAGTGCTGATGCCTTTCGCCATTAGTAGGCCATTCCAACATTCAGGGTGATAAAGAACCCGCCAAAATCCTTCTTGGTAGCAAGCACTTCACCTGCAGTTCGTTCTTTGTACAACGAGGGAAGCCCGTCGCCAAAAATATAAGTGAAATAGTACCGGAAATTCACACCAAACACATTCGCCTTCTCGTTTCCGAAGTTCGCCCCAACACCGATGAATCCTCCCGCAGTGTAATGGGTTCGTGCCTTTCCCAGACTTTTGAAAAATTCGACCTGTTGCGATTGAACGGCTCCTCCGACGGTTCTAAATTCTGTAAATGGAGCCGACAGAACAATAGCCGGACCTGCTCCGATATTGATGAACGGGCGAAAGTTGTCGGCAATCTCCTCCCGGAAGAGTCTTTGCTGTACCCCGAACATTAGCGGCATAACGAGAAAGCGCTGCAACTTTCCGGGAGTAAAACTCTGTCCGGAGAAGTAATTGTATTGTTCCACTTCGCGTTCATCTTTTGATTCTGAGATGGAGAACGTGGCGAAGCCCGAAAGGTCCTCCGTGAACTCACGTTTGTAGAACATTCCGAGGCCGAATCCGTCATTCGAAACAAGAACATCCAGCCCCCACGCATTACGGTAGACCGGCTCTTCGAAATCACCGTCGGTAATCACCACAGTTGTGTCCGGCTTGAGAGCGGAGCCGAAGACGATGCTTCTTGTCGAATTGTCGGGAGCGGGAGGAGTTTGTGCCGCTGCAAATGATGTAAGCACGACAAACGCCACCACCACCAAACCTGGCTTCCTTTTCATAACTCCTCCTGCGTAATACATTCCCGTTTCTCAGACCTCTTGTGCAAGATAGTCGGTTTGACGTTGAGAATCAATCACAGCACTCTCACAACCGCAAACTTCAGATAACGCGTCTCGGGCATTGCCGGTAACACCGGGTGATCAGGTGCCGCTCCGCGCCAATCCAGCAGTTGTATCCTGCGGCCTGTTTTTGTTGCCATCGAATCGATGATATCGAGAAATACCCCGGATTCGATATGATGCGAACATGAGGCGGTCAAGAGTATTCCGCCCTCTCTTATAATACGATAAACTCCGGCATGGAGTTCCCTGTACCCCTGTTTTGCCGACTGAACATTCTTCTTGCTTTTGGTGAACGAGGGCGGGTCAAGAACAACAACGTCGAATGTTCTTCCTTCGGCGTGAAGTTTCTTCAGGGAATCAAATACGTCTGCCTGCTCGAAGGTAACACGCGTCAGTTGGTTGAGTGCTGCGTTTGCGGTCGCCCGTTTCACTGCATCTGCGGAAGCATCGATGCCGAGTACGGATTGTGCACCTGCATCTGCAGCGTGCAACGCGAACCCGCCGTCATTGCAAAAGCAATCAAGCACTTCGGCATCCGGGGCAAACCGTCGAATGGTCAACCTGTTCTCCCTCTGGTCGAGAAAGAAGCCGGTCTTCTGACCCTCGAGTACATCAACCGAGAATCTCAAACCCTCGTTTTCAACAATCGTACATCCGGCTTCACCCCGAAGGACACCTTTTCGCTGGGGAAGCTTCTCCAGATCACGCAATGGTGACTCATTGCGTTCAATAATCCCTTTAGGCTGCAACAGGGATTCAAGAATGTCGCAGATTGATTGCAGCCGGGCATCCATTCCAAATGAGAATGTCTGAACGGAAAGAAATTCGTTAAACTTGTCCACAATCAACCCGGGTAAGAAATCGCTTTCACTGAAGGCAAGCCTGAACATGTTTCCCGACGGATAGAGTTTCTTTCGAAGATCCAGCGCTTGCTGCAGTCTCTTTCTGAAGAAGTCTTGATCGATATCTTCAACGACGGTTGAGAGCAGTCGAGCGCTGATCAAGGAGTGGGGGTTGTAGAATCCGACGCCAAGCGTTTTGCCTCCGGCCGACAGGAGTTCAACGACATCCCCGATGAGCGGGGTTCCTTTCGTCTCGCGAATTTCATTGCTGAAGACCCACGGGTGGCCCGACAGAATGCGTCCTTCTTCCTTGTTTTTTAGGATGATTTGTTTCTCGAGGTGGCCCATGATGACTTCAAGGTACCAAGAGGTGAGCCGAATAGCAACACATGGTTTTATTGATACTCGCTGTCAATCTGCGTATCTTTTATAAAATAGTCACCCACAATGAGACTCCTTCAAGGGAACTGTGTGAAGAACGGTCAATTCCCCTGTGTAATTTTTGATATGGATGGGACCCTGACGCAAACAAACGATCTCATCTTCGCCAGCTTCAACCATATCACGCAAAAGTACCTCGGCAAAACCTTCACACCAAAAGAAATCATCAGTTTTTTCGGGCCACCGGAGGAAGGGGCAATTAAGAAGCTGCTTGGGGCTGATCAAGTCGAGAAGGCAATGGATGAACTGTGCGAGGCATACCAATCCCGCCATGCAGAATTGGCCCGGCTTCATTCGGGGATCGAAGATGTATTGGCCCTTCTGAAGGGACAAGGAAGAACGCTGGCAGTGTTTACCGGCAAAGGCCGTCGAACCGCCTCGATTACACTGGAGGCGTTCAATATTGCGCCCTATTTTGATGTTGTCGTTTCCGGAAACGACGTGGTGAACCACAAACCGCATCCGGAGGGAATCTGCAAGGTGCTGGAAAAATACTCGCTAACGGCTGACAGGGTGTTGATGGTGGGTGATTCAATGGCCGACGTACATGCGTCGCAGAGCGCGCGGGTGAAAATGGCAGCTGTTCTTTGGGATTCATACGACAAGGAACGGGTGCTTGCGGCCCGCACTGATTTTGTTTTTCACAACGTAAGCGAAATGTTCGAGTGGTTTCATAGTAACTCTTATTGACGTTCCGTGACAATATTGTCTTCCGAACATACGCTGTACAAATACCTTTCCCGCTACGGGGTTCCTCTCATCATACTTGTCTATTATGTAACGGCCGCGGAGCGGTTCGACTATACGCCCGAAAGTACATTTGCGACGCTGATCGGAGTGAAGGAAGGAGATGCAAGCTCGCTGTGGATGGTACTTCTGACGCTTTTTGATTCTTTCAGCCTCGATCTTCTTCTTGCGGCAAAAACCCTCAGCCTGCTCTTTTGCAGTGGTTCGCTTCTGTTCATGTTTTTCGTTGCGTATGAAGTGTTGCGCGATCATCTGTCGGCGTTCTGCGTGACCCTGGCGATTTCGATGCAGGCGTGGTTTCTGCAATTAGGACCTTCGGGCAGCGGAGTTGCCTTTGCCTTGTTGCTCAGTCTCGCAGCGTTGTTTTTTATGTTGAGGAACGACTATTTGCTTGCAACGGTGTTTGCCGCATTTGGCGGAATGGTGGCATGGCAACTTACCGGGCTGCTTTTCGTCATCTTGTTCGATGTCTCCATCAACTCGATCAGCAAAACCCGGTCGGCGAAGGTTGCCGCCAGCATAGTGATGGTGTTTGCAGGAATTGTGTTGCCGTGGGTGTTGTATGGTGCGTACACATCCCTTTTGTTGATCCCTAATGAAATTCATGTGAGTGATGTACCGGTCATTTCTCCGCAACTATCGTTCATGACGGTTCTGCTTGTCGGATTGATGTTCGTGGGCATCGTTCTGCTCGCGACCCGCGACCGTGAACTGCTCCGCTCCCATTCGGCAATTGTGTTGTGGACTGTTACTGTGCCGTTTCTGCACACCATCATGCTTGCGGTGGCGCTGCCGCTTATTCTGACATTTGCTTTTCTTTCCCTGAGGCTGATTGTCGGGATGACGGGATTCCCGCGTGCGGGTGACGCGGTAGTTGTGTTGCTGGCAACCGCGCTTCTCGCATACAGTCAGTTCGTCTCCCGACCGCCGGTCTATGATCTCATGGACCGGAATATCTCGACAACAGCTGAAATGAAGTCCGCCGGGTTATGGCTCAAAACACATATGAATGACGATCAAACAGTGTCCGTGCCGGCATCGTATGGCTGGGCTGTGCGATTCTATTCAGAAAAAATGATCGGTGTTTCGGAAACGGATTTTGTTCTTTCGGATCAGAGTGAACTGCCGGGCTTCGGCGTAGTGTTCGAACCTGCATCGGATGATCCCCACGTGCATGCCATAGGGCAACGCTACAAAATCTGGAGGCGGTTGTGATTGTTCGAACGATGTGTCTTCTTCTCTGCTGTGCTCAACTTCTTGTCGCCCGGGAAGGCGAACCGGTTCTTCGCGGCCTCTCGGTGTATGCAGGCAATGATGAAGCGAATCCCCCGATTGTGCTTCGCAAAAACCTCGACCGTGAAGGAAGGCCGGCAGGCAAGTACGGCCATATTACGATTCAATTCGATGTTCTTGCAAGCGAGCCACCCGATCTCAAAATCCGGTTTCAGCACTGCAATCGTGATTGGGTTGTGGATGATAACTTGTTCGTCAACAACATCAACTACAACACATCATTCTCTCTGAAGTTTGTCACTTCTCCCGGCGGAGTTCAGGGCTATACATACCGGTATGTCAACACATTTCCCGACGCCGATGACGCTGTCCGGTTTGAGTACTCCGGCAACTGGATCTTCAAAATCATGAACAAGAGTGAGACGATCGTGTTTGCCCACGGCCGGTTTTTTGTTGTTGATGATCTTGTACCGACCGCCGTTGCCGTGACGAACGAATATTTCACTGAAAGCGCATCACCCTACAATCAAATTCACACAGTGGCCGCCCGTGTGACATTGCCGGATGAAGCCGATGCCTATTTTTTCACTACTGTTGATGTGTATCAGAACAGGCGGTTCTACCATCCGTACCGCATTGATACGTGGGACAGGAATCGCTATACACATGTCGAAGGCATCAACACAGGTGAGCGTGTCTTCAAGATCATGAATATCATGCCGGGCAACGAATATCGCGTCCTCGATTTGGGCAACGTGACCCGCTACCCGAATAATTCATTGGTGCGTCCGGTTGACGGTGCTGACCAGATGCGGCTGTTCTGGCGAACGGGTTCCGACAGAAACGGAACAGCGACGCTGAATAACTATACGGGGCTCAATTCGGATTACCTTGAAGTGCTGTTCAGACTCGATATGACCCTCTCCGACTATCGTTCTCTGACGAGCGGCGGAAGAAGTATTTATCTTGTCGGTCCGTTCAACTTCTGGAATCCCGCCGGGGATGATAAACTGATGTGGGACGAAAACGAGCGTTCGTATGTTGTCAAAAAGCTGCTGCGTCGCGGAATCTATGACTATCAATATCTCACGGGAACGTGGGATGCGCGTACTCAGGAGGTGGCAAATCAGGATTGGCTTGCCATTGAAGGAAACGATTGGCGCACAACAAACACGTACACGGTTTTTGTGTATTTCAACGATCCGCGCTTCGGCGGGTTTGACAGAATTGTGGGGTTAGGGCGGGGCAGCAGCAGTCAGCAACTCCCCGGCTCTCACTAAGCGTTTAACACTTTGAGCATACACATGGATCACCATCTGAATATCGGAGTTGTCGGCGTCGGGCATCTCGGTGCCCTTCACGCAAAAATGCTTGCAGAACTCGATGATGTTACTCTTGCCGGCGTGTTTGATACCAATACCGCAAAGGCCGAATCCGTTGCCGCGGAATTCGGCACGAAAGCATGTTCCACCTATGCAGAGTTGGTCGGCGCAGTCGACGCGTTGACGATAGCCACCACAACCTCGACCCACTTCGAGGTTGCCCGGACCGCGTTGGCGCACAGCAAGCATGTGTTTATAGAGAAACCGATCACGCAAACAACAGCGGAAGCCGATGAACTGAACCGCCTTGCCCGGGATAAGCGCGCGTTGATCCAGGTCGGGCATATCGAACGCTTTAATGCCGCGGTGCTTGCGTTGGAAAAATACAATATCGACCCGCTGTTTGTCGAATCCCACCGTCTTGCGCAGTTCAATCCCCGCGGAACAGACGTGGCAGTTGTATTGGATTTGATGATTCATGATATTGATATTATTCTGAGTTTCGTCAAGTCTCCTGTTGTGAGGATAGAGGCGAACGGAGTCGCGGTTGTGTCGGACAGTGTCGATATTGCAAATGCCCGCATTCAGTTTGAAAGCGGGTGTGTCGCAAACGTAACCGCCAGCCGCATCTCGCAACGGAAGATGAGGAAGATGCGGCTGTTCCAAAAAGATGCATATCTTTCCATCGATTTCTCCGAGAAGCAGGCGGAAGTGTTCCGGCTCGTTGGAGATGATGAACCCCGGGCAAAAGGGGCCATGATGCTCGGGCAAATTGAGTCTGCAAAACACAAGAGAAATATCGTGTACGAACTGCCGAAGGTAGATGATGTGAACGCCTTGAAGTACGAGCTGGAGTTGTTTGCAAAAGCTATCCGAACGAACACGCCGCCTCCCGTAACCGGTGAAGACGGCAGGAGAGCGCTCGAGGTGGCGCATATCATAATGGAGAAAATCAGTCAGCAAACCCTGAGGATGTGAACCCGCGGGGGAGTTATGTTGTTATTGCACCAACACAAGCCCACGACCTGCGAGTCGTGGGTTTGAGTTATAGGAAAGAATGGAAACCGCAGGAACATCAATAGAACTCGCACACCCGTTGCTCAAAACCATCGGCAAACTTGCCGATGCAGAGCAGATGGAAGCGTACGTCGTAGGCGGGTATGTTCGCGATCTGCTGCTCGGCCACGCAGACAAGGACGTCGATATTCTGGTCCTGGGGGATGGTGTGGAATTCGCCCGAAAGTTCGCGAAGGAAATCGGCTCGGAAACAGTTGTCGCATTCGAGCGATTCGGCACAGCGATGGTTCCGGTGGAGGACGGCAAAGTGGAGTTTGTCGGCGCCCGGAAGGAAGTCTATGACCCGAACTCACGCAAACCCCTTGTGACTACGGGAACCCTGAAGGATGATCTGCGCCGCCGCGACTTTACAATCAATGCGCTTGCTGCAAGTCTTAATGCAGCAACATTCGGAAAGCTGTATGATGAGTTTGGCGGCATTCAGGATTTGCATGAGGGCATTCTGAAAACTCCCCTCGATCCGGCAAAAACGTTCGAAGACGATCCGTTGCGCATCATGCGGGCGATCCGGTTTGCATCGCAACTTGGATTCAAAATTGAAGAGAATGTTCATGCGGCGCTCATAGCAATGAGTTCACGCCTCAATATCATCTCGCAGGAACGAAAGACGGATGAGTTTCTGAAGATTCTCAAAACCGAAAAACCATCCGTTGGCTTGCGCCTGATGTACGATACCGGCGTGATGCAGATTGTCTTTCCCGAAGTAGCGCAGATGGCAGGCGTTGATCAGCGGAAAGATCATCATCACAAGGATGTATTTCTGCACACATGCATCGTTGTTGATAATATCGCGAAGACGACGGACAATCTGTGGCTCCGCTTTGTTGCTCTTGTTCACGATATCGCAAAGCCCCGGACGAAAGCCTTCAAAGAGGGCATCGGCTGGACGTTCCACGGTCACGAAGAATTCGGCGCCCGGATGATGAAGAGCATCTTCCGCAATCTCAAACTTCCGCTCGACCATCTGCCGTATGTGGAGAAGCTTGTCCGCCTGCACCTGCGTCCGATGGTGCTGGTGGATGACATCGTTACCGACTCCGCCGTTCGCAGGCTTGTCTTCGAAGCAGGGAATGATGTTGATGATTTGATGAAACTTTGCAGGGCAGATATCACGTCTAAGAATCCGAAGCTTGTCGAGAAGTATTTGAAGAATTACGATCTTGTCATGCAAAAGATCGTTGAAGTGGAAGAAAAAGACCGGCTTCGCAATTGGCAGCCTCCTGTAAAAGGAGATGAGATTATGACGGTATGCGGGCTGCAGCAGGGGAAGCAAGTTGGCATTCTCAAGACGGCAATAGAAGAAGCGATTCTGGATGGCAAGATTCCCAACGAACATGATGCAGCGCTTGCCTACTTAATGAACATTAAGGATGCCGTGTTAAACGACTTCGAAAAAAGACTGTCAAAACAATGAAGGATTGAAACATTTCAAAATCACCCCCGTTTACATGAGGTGTTGGTGCTGAAATCCCCAATTCCATTCTTTTCAGTATGTTTTCAACAAATATCGCCCAACAAGAGGAGTAGCTATGCGTTTCACCCGATTCATCACCATTGTCGCAACATTGTCGGTTATTACCGCAATGGTTGCCTCGGCACAATCACGATCATTGACGCTCGAGCAGGCACGACAGATTGCCTTGGAACGTAACCTGAGCGTCGCACAGGCACAGAATAACGTAGAAGCCGCGCAGGCAGGTGTTCTTGCCGCCACCGGCAATTACCTCCCGACGCTGTCCGCCTCTGCAGGCTGGACACGATCGCAAACCGACACTCCTCCGGGACTTTTCCTGAACCCTGTCACCAATCAGGTTACTACCACCGGCGGAAGATCGCTTGACAACACGCTGAATACGAGCCTCAGTTTGAACTACACGGTTTTTGACGGATTCAGCCGGGAGGGTGGATATTCACGCGCATCAGCGAATTCGATTGCGACTGAACATACAGCGGCCCGAACTCGTCAGAGTATTGTATTCAATGTTGAAAGCGCGTACCTGAATGTTTTGCGTAATGAACAGTTAGTGAAAGTAGCGGAAGAAAACTTGAAGCGCGACCAGCGGCAGTTGGAGCGCATTACGGAATCAAACCGTGTAGGTGCCCTGTCCCGCGCAGATGTGTATCGCCAGCAATCTCAAGTGGCTGCGGACGAGCTTGCGGTAATCAACGCACAAAACAATTTCGACAAAGCAAAGGCCGATCTTCTTGCGCTGATCGGGTTGGATGTGAATGAGAGTTTCGAGATAGCCGATCCGACAATATCGCACGACATCAGTCCGTCGGAATTGGAATCCTCGGCATCGATGGTCAATGACTTCAAACAGCTTTCCCGGCGTGCACTCACAAACCGCCCCGATTATGCGAGCGCGACAGAATCCGTCGAGGCGGCGGAAGCCGGTGTCACAAGTGCCCGCAGCACGTACTTCCCGAGTATCAGTGCATTTGCCCGCTACGGACTCACCGGCCAGACCTTTTCATCCTTGAGCGACCGGAAAAATCTGAATTGGGGACTGAGCCTGTCGTGGAATCTCTTCGATGGCTTCAGAACAAACAACCAATTGCAGTCTGCCCAGGTACAGCGCAAAAATGCAGAGCTCTCGTTGCAACAAACAGAACGCAGCATCAATGTGGAAGTGAAGAAAGCCTTGCTTGATTTGGAAGCCGCGCGTAAGACGTACGAAGTAAGTCTCAAGGGTTTGATCTCTGCAACCGAAGACAGAAAAATAGCAGAGGAACGATACAACCTCGGCGCCGGAACATTGCTTGACTTGCTTACGGCAAACGCCGGGCTCGTCAGCGCGCAGGCAAACAACGTGAACGCCGTGTACAATTACATCATCGCCAAACGAAACGTTGAATATTCGGTCGGCGAACGTGCATACTAACCAAGAATGTCATAACCGCATGGAGGAGTAATGGCAACAAACGGAAAGAAATCCAAGAAGAAGATTATCATCTTCTCAGTTATCGGCTTGCTGGCAGTCACCGCGGGCGTTGTGCTTTTCCTTGGCAGCAAGAAGGAGCCGATAGTCTCCGTGCAAACAGAAAAAGTGAAGCGTCATACCATCACCCAGGTTGTAACAGCCACCGGAAAGATTCAACCCGAGATTCAGGTAAAAATCTCTCCCGAAGTTAGCGGCGAAATTGTTGATCTTCCCGTCAAAGAAGGTCAGAAAGTAAGGAAGGGCGACGTGCTGATGAAAATCAAACCCGACGTGTATGTCGCGCAGCGCGATCAGTATGCCGCCGGACTCCTTTCCGCCAAGGCAACGTTGAGCCGTGCAGAACCGGAATATAACCGCATTAAAGAACTCTTCTCGAAGGGACTTGTTTCCCAAGCCGAATACGATCAGGCAAAAGCGGCTCACGAAAGCGCAAAGGCATCGTACGCACAGGCAACCGCGTCTTTGAATCAGGCAAACGAGAACTTGAGGAAGACCACGATTCTTTCCCCGATGGACGGAACCGTCAGCCAGTTGAATTCACGGCTCGGCGAACGTGTTCTCGGTACTCAACAATTCCAGGGGACAGACGTGATGACGATCGCCGATCTGTCACGGATGGAGGGAAGAGTTGATGTCAGCGAAACCGATGTCGTCCGCTTGCATCTCGGTGACACGGCACGCATTGCAGTTGATGCGTTCCCGGACAAGAAGGTCAATGCAATTGTCTATGAAATCGCCAACACGGCAAAGTCGAAAGGGCTGGGCACGCAAGAAGAAGTGACAAACTTTGAAGTGAAGATGCGCGTTATTTCGCAGGGCATCACGTTGCGCCCCGGCATGTCGATGACAGCAGATATTGAGACTGAGACGAAGCAGGATGTTCTTGCCGTTCCGATTCAAAGTGTGACAACACGTATGCCGAAAATGGAAGGCAAGGAACCACCGAAGGATGGACAAAGCGGTGAGTTTGTGGCGGCAAGCAACGGCGGCAACGGTAAGAAGGCGGAAAACAAACCCAAGGAAGTGATCTTTGTTGTCGAAGAAAACGTCGTGAAGGCCATGCCTGTGAAGCGCGGCATCAGCAATGATGCTTACGTCGAGATCAGTGAAGGGGCGAAGGAAGACATGCAGGTTGTTTCCGGCAGTTACAAGGCGATCAACCGTGAGCTGGAAGATGGCAGCAAGGTGAAGATCGAAGAACCGAAGAAATCCGGTCCGCGAACCGACGATAAGCAATCGTAAGCAAAGAAGGAAAGGCGCATGAACATCATCGAGCTGAAGAATATCACGAAAGTGTATGATATGGGCGCCGCCCAGCAAGTGGCCGCACTGCAGGGCGTGGATCTTGTCATCGGAAAAAACGAGTACGTAGCCATCATGGGGCCGTCCGGCTCGGGCAAATCAACACTGATGAATATCATCGGATGCCTGGATACGCCGACCTCGGGCCAGTATCTGTTCAACGGCGTAAACGTGAGCGAGATGGACGATAACAATCTTGCCCGTATTCGCAACAAGGAAATCGGCTTCGTGTTTCAGACATTCAATCTGCTCGCCCGGTCCGATTCTCTTCACAACGTCGAGCTTCCCCTGATCTACGCAGGCATTTCCTCTTCCGAACGAAAGGAACGGGCGCGGCGAACGCTCGAACATGTCGGACTCGGCGACCGGGGACATCACAAACCGAATGAGCTTTCCGGCGGGCAACGTCAGCGTGTTGCGGTTGCACGGGCGCTCGTTACCAATCCCTCCATCATTCTTGCCGATGAGCCGACGGGAAACCTCGACAGTCGAACCGGCGAAGAGATTATGGGGCTTTTTGAAGATTTGCACAGTCAGGGCAACACCATCATCCTTGTGACTCACGAAGCCGATATCGCCGAACATGCACACCGCGTTGTGCGTGTGCGTGACGGCAAAGTGGAAAGCGACGACGTCATCCCTGAGGCGAAGCGCAAGCGGTACGCCGTAAAAAAAGCCTCGTAACGAACGCGAAGGGAATCCCATGTACTTCTGGAACGAAGTAAAGGAAGGGCTGATTATTGCATTCCGTGCGATCCGCACGAACAAGGTTCGTTCTGTGCTGACGACGCTCGGAATCGTGATCGGCATAGTTTCGGTGACGTTGATGGCAACGGCGATTGAGGGCGTGAACCGCGCATTCGACAAAAGCGCCGCGGCGTTCGGCCCCGACGTGATGTATATCGAGAAGTGGCCGTGGGTAAGCAACGAGGATTGGTCGACGTTCCGCAATCGCCCCGATCTGAAAGTGGAATACGCGGACAGAATCGAACGTCAGGCAACGCTGCTCAATGCTGTCGCGCCGGTAATGAACACCCGCCGTTCGCTGAAGTATGCCGATAAGCAGATGGAAATGGCCCTTATTACGGGAACGACCGCTTCCTATATTTCGGCCTCGGGCAACTCGGAAATCGACGGACGATTTTTCTCCGACGAAGAGGCCACCGGCGGACGTCCGGTATGCGTGATCGGTGCTGTCGTTGCGGAGAACCTTTTTCCCACCGAAGATCCGATCGGAAAAACCATACGTGTGGCAGGATTCCCCTACACGGTGCTCGGCGTATTTGAGAAACAGGGCGGATTGTTCGGCCAGTTTACGTCCGATACGCGTGTGTTCATTCCCATTCACTCATTTCAAAGCAACTTCGGCGGGCGCCGCTACGTGATGGTGCAGGTCCGCGCAAGCTCGATGAGTGTTCTTGAAGACGCGAAAATTGAAGTCGAAGGAATCATGCGCAGTATCCGCAAGGCACAGCCCGGCATGCCGAGTGATTTCAGCATCAACCAGCAGGAATTGCTGACGCAGACGTTCGGGCCGATCAGTCTCGTCATTTCAGCAATCGGATTGTTTATCACAAGTCTGTCGCTGTTCGTCGGCGGCATCGGCATCATGAACATCATGTTCGTTTCCGTCACCGAACGGACAAAGGAAATCGGTATTCGGAAAGCGATAGGCGCGAAACGAAGAACCATCCTGCTTCAATTTCTTGTCGAAGCTGCGGCGTTATGTCTCATCGGTGGAATAATCGGCTTGATGTTCGCGTTTCCACTTAGTCTTATCGTGGACAAGGTTCTCCCGACCGCAATGCCCATTTCGGTCGTGTTTATTGCCATAGCAATTTCGCTTACAGTCGGCGTCGTGTCGGGCTTCCTTCCGGCATATCGTGCAGCAAAAATGGATCCGGTGGAGGCGTTGCGCTATGAGTAAGCATTTACTGGATTGGACGAGTCTTCGCGAAAGCATGCTGATGGCCGTTGCTGCGATCAAAGCGAACAAGCTGCGTTCCATCCTGACTCTGCTCGGCATCGTCGTGGGAATCTTCTCGATCATTTCGGTGATGACGGCGATGGGTGTGCTGCGGAATTCCATTGAAGAAGGAATGATGCAACTCGGCGCAAATACATTCCAACTCCAGAAGTTTCCTCCCGGAGGCCCCGGCGGCGGCCATGGCCAGCGTTGGAGGTTCCGCAACAGAAAGAACATCACCTACGAGCAAGCGATGCAGATTCGTGAAAAGGCGACACTTGCCGAGGCGGTCGGCATTGAGGCATGGGAGTTCGGGAGGGTGGTGTTCTGGGGCGGACAAAAAACGAACCCTAACGTTTCAATCGCGGGCGAGAATGTTGAAGGACTGATCACCAACGACTGGGTTGTTGGCAACGGCCGCGGCATTACCAACCAGGACATTGACCTGAACCGTCGTGTTGTGGTTCTTGGCAAGCCCGTTGCGGACAAGCTCTTCCCTCCCAATCTCAATCCGATCGGGGAGAGTATCCGTTTTGATGGATCCGTGTATCAGGTGATTGGTGTGCTTTCGTCCAAGGGCGGCGCGCTTGGCGGCAATCAGGATAATCTTGCCATCATTCCCATCACTACCTTCTTCCAGAAATACGGCAAAGACAAAGATATTCACGTGATGGTGAAGGCGCTCAGCCGTGATGTTGTTGACGATGCCATCGAGCAGTCGCGCATGATTCTCCGCGCTGCGCGCGGCGTTGCACCGGGGGACGAGGATGATTTCGGATATTTTTCGAACGATTCCATCGTAAAGCAATTCAACGATTTCACGTTGTATTTCCGTCTTGGCGTTCTTGTGATCAGCTCCATCGCATTGCTTGCGGCGGGAGTCGGGATTATGAACATCATGCTCGTGTCGGTTACCGAGCGAACCCGTGAGATCGGCATCCGCAAGGCAATCGGCGCGCAGAAGAAGGATATTCTTTCACAATTCATCATCGAGGCCGTGGTTCTGTGTCAGATAGGCGGCATCATCGGCGTGTTCGTAGGAATCCTCGCCGGGAACGGCATCAGTGTATGGCTCGAAACGCCGCCCTATATGCCCTGGGATTGGACGGCGATAGGTCTCGGTGTTTGCTCTCTCGTCGGTATTCTCTTCGGCGTCTATCCTGCATGGAAAGCCTCAACGCTCGACCCGATCGAAGCGTTGAGATACGAATAGAATCTCCTTATCATATAGAGGCCGGAACATCCGGCCTCCCTCCGTTCTTGCATTAGCCCTTTGTTCTTTCTTAATTCTTGATGCGTTCACCGCCATTGGCGGAGAATGTTTTTTTTGTTATTTCTCTCGAAAGGATGATGTTTCGTGTTTCCGGCATTCCGGTTGTCACAATTCAAAGAAAGTGTACTCATGGCGCTGGCGGCAATCCGCGCAAACAAGTTGCGTTCGATATTGACCCTTCTAGGGATTGTTGTGGGTGTGTTTTCGATTGTGAGCGTCATGACGGCGATGGGCGTGCTGCGTTCAAGCATTGAGCAGGGACTTGCCGGACTCGGTGCAAACACATTCCGCATTCAAAAATCCGATGTCGTCATCAACAGTACACCCGAACAACGACGCAAATGGAGAATGCGGAAGGACATCACACTCGAACAGGCACAATATGTCAGCAGGCGGTTGACACTCGCGGATGCCGTGGGTATCGAGAGCTGGATCCGGGGGAGAATTGTGTATTGGAAGGGACAGAAAACGAATCCTAATACAAGCATCGGCGGCGAAAATGCCGACGGGTACATCACGAACGATATGTCGATCGGGTTGGGACGAAGTTTCTCGGATCAAGAAATCGCCGACGGGCGCAACGTGACGCTTCTGGGGCAGACTGTTGCCGAGAAGCTTTTTCCCCCGTGGCAGAATCCGGTCGGCGAGGAGGTCCGGATTGACGGTACAATGTACAAAGTTGTCGGTGTGTTTGATTTGAAGGGAGGAGTTCTCGGACAGGACAATAACACGTTTGCCATCATCCCCATTACGACGTTCTTCAAGAAATACGGCAGGGAAGGGCGAAGCGTGAACATTCTTGTGAAAGCCCGCAGCCGAGAAGTGTTTGATGATTGTCTTGAAGAGGCCCGCCTTGCGTTGCGCACAGCGCGGCGTGTTCCGCCCGGCGCTGATGACGACTTCGGCTATTTTTCCAACGACTCCCTCATCTCGCAGTTCAACTCGTTTACTCTGTACGTCAGGCTCGGGGCTCTGCTCATCAGTTCCATTGCGCTTCTTGCCGCCGGGGTCGGCATCATGAATATCATGTTAGTTTCGGTGACGGAACGGACGAGGGAGATCGGCATCCGGAAAGCGGTCGGCGCGCAGAAGAAGGATATTCTCGCCCAGTTCATTGTCGAGGCGATTATTCTCTGTGAGATAGGCGGCGTTTTAGGCGTGCTGCTTGGTATTCTTGCAGGCAACGGCATCGGGTGGTGGCTGGAATGGCCCGCCGTGATTCCCTGGGATTGGGCGATGGTCGGGCTGATTGTGTGTTCCCTTGTCGGAATGGTGTTCGGCGTCTATCCTGCATGGAAAGCTTCGACGCTTGATCCGATTGAAGCGCTCAGGTATGAATGATGTCAAGAATGTCAAATCTCTTCATCCCCGAAGGTCCCTGTCTGATTCTCAGGCACTTTTTGTTTAGATTGGACAAGTTCATGATCCAATTTCCTTGAGTTTGCTGAAGATGATATTTGAGAAGACGAGCGTGGTGGTTGTGGCGCTGGCCGCGTCTTCTGCTCTTGCCTTCTCTCAATCTGATCGAAAAGCCAATCCCAACAGTCCCGTCTTCAAGCACTACCGTCCTCCTACAACAGCCCCGATTCTCGAACAATCCGATGCAACATATCAAATGTGGCAGGGGTTTCAGGTGATGCAGAAGGCAAATGCCGGCGATGCCGTTTCGCAGTTCGAGTTGAGTATCAGATATCTGACGGGCAGAGGTTTCAAGGCCGACACGACAAAAGCAGCATACTGGTCGCAACGGGCCGCCGACCGGAACCATCTGCTTGCACGCTACAATTTAGGCATCTTCAAATTCAACGGCTGGGGAACGGAATGGAATCCGTTTGAAGCGTACCGCGATTTCCGGTTTGCTGCAGAACGGAATTTGCCTGAAGCGCAGTTTGTGCTTGCTCAGTTCTTTACGGAGAACCTTGTTGTGGCGCAGGATTGGAACGAGGCCTATCGATGGGTAAAGCTCGCCGCCGATTCGGGCTACGCTCCGGCGAAAGAATCGTTGAAGGAATTCGAGAAACGCGGCATCCGCCCGCCTGCCGACTCGGCGAACAGGCAAACATCCGACGGAACGGTAACGCAACGAACATCATCCTCCGGAGGCATTCAGCTTCAATTTCTCAATTTCTCGCAAGACACAATTAAAGCCCCGAGCGACTCCGTGTTGTTTGAAGACGCTGTCAAGGCGGCTATGTTGAGTAACGACAAGTCGGTACAGAGAATATTCGGTTCACTAAACGGAGGCGCGAACCGGTTCGAGTTGGATACGGCGGCCTTTCGCTTGCTGGAACAGTCGGCGGAAGCGGGAAGCCCCGAGGCGTTGACGCTTCTTGCGCGTTCGTATGATCGCGGCGTTCACGCTCACAAAGATATCATCCGGGCGGCATTCTTCTACATTCGAGCAATCAGGCTTGACTCGCCGCGTTCGTCCCGGCTTCTCTTTGATCTTATTCAAAGGAGGGAGTTTTTCGATCTCCTGCGGCAGCGCGTGAACCGCAATGATGCCGAGGCATTGTACGTGTGGGCATGTCTCATTGCCTTGGGCTACGACCGTCAACTCACGGAGGCGCAGGCGTTCCAGATGCTTGAACGCGCTGTGGCACAAAATCATTCGCAGGCCATGATCGAGTTAGGATTGTGCTACTACTCCGGGCGATGGACGAGCCGCGATGAATCGAAAGCGGACGAAATGTGGCGAAGAGCCGCCCGACTCGGAAATGCCGAGGCAACTGTACGGCGTGCGGTAATGAATATCAGATCAGGGAGTGATGATCTCGCGACATCAATTCCAATCCTATCAAACGTCGCGGCGTCCGGTTCGGTGCTTGCGGAAGTGGCACTCGGATATTGCTTTGAGACGGGAACCGGGGTTACGAAGAGTGTGTCGGAAGCTGCTCGACTTTACAGAAGCAGCGCCCAACGGGGAAGCCAGGATGCGTACCGTGCGTTATATCGTCTGCATGATGCAATTCGTCCGCAGGGTAACGAATTTGTTATTCGTGATTGAAACGGGTTACTGCTTTCCGTCGAGCAGTTCACGCAGCTTTGCCGTAAGTTCAGCGGCAAAGTAGGGCTTCTGCACAAATTCCTTCACGCCGCCTTCCATCATCTCATCCTTCGCAGAATGATCAAGATAGCCTGTGGCGACAACCACCTTCAACTCCGGATTGATAGCAAGCATTTGCCGGCAAGCCTCCCATCCGCTTAACAGCGGCAGTCCGAGATCACTCAACACCAGTCGGATTTCCTGCTGATGTATCTTATACGTCTCAACTGCTGTCCTGCCATCCCTCGCGGTGAGAACCCGGTACCCTGTTGACTCAAGCAGCGACTGCACAAGCTCAAGCAACATTGGTTCGTCTTCAACGAGGAGGATGGTTTCTGCCCCGTCCGGCGTTTCAGGAGTATGTTGTTCGACCATAATGTCATGAAGTAGTTTGAGACACCCGAAAGTATAGCAAGAACCGTTCATGCGTTTCGTGCTCGAACGCAACATGTTTTTGTACAATACGGCAGTAAAACAGCAAAACCCGGTCTTGCAGGGGAGATGTGAACTGAAAGGGGAGATGCGCAGCGTTACCAAAAACAATCGGGCGCCGCCTAAAGCAGTCAACAGGCCGACGCCCGATAGTGATTCGTGGCCTTGTCAGGCCTTCATTCGCTTTCCTTTTTCCTCAAACGTGAAGAGGAAACCGCAGATTTTTCCCGGATCGATTTCGGAAAGGTTGTTCCAGTAATCCCGGTTGTGCATCGTACGCGAGCTGGTTTCCTCCGCGGGAAGGTTCTCGACTTCGGCGATGATTTCCTTGAACCGCTTGCGCCACAGTTCCATATTCTTCACGCGCAAATCCACCCACCCGTCGTGTGCCCAGTGATCGATGTTCTTTGCGTTGAGCGGAAGTTCATTCTCGCCGCGGTACGGCGGAATCTTCATCAGCGGGCCGCGCAACAACGACTTGCCATCGGGCATGAGAATCGGTATTCCGATGGAAATAATCTGCGAACGCAGCTGCGCGTCGTCGGTGATAAGTGTTGTGAGGGATTTACTCAGCGATGCTGCATCCGTTCGCGCAACCGTCCGCATGTTGATGAAACAGCGTTTCAAGAGATATGCTTCGTAAAGAAGTTTCGAGAGGCGGGGCGGGCCTAACATCTCAAATGCAACACTGTCGGTGCCGTGACGTTCCTCCAGTTTCTGCATTGTTTTCATCGCGCTATTGAACATGTAACCGGCGCGATACGTGGGGGAGAGTGTTGCATTGTCGAGAGCGTTGATGATATCATGCCCCGTATTGCCGGCGCGTACTTCAAACACAACGCTCTCAGCAATCTCTTCCGGCGTGACGAACTCCATCTGGCCGGGTGTGGAGATCGCCTCAAATTCCCCGCGTGAGAAAATCCCGTTCTCACCCGTATCAATGAACACGGACTTGAGGGTCGAGCCGGTTTTCCGGGCTGTGCTGTTTCCTTGCAGGCGCAGTTTGCCGGCCAGCTTCACCGCGGATTCCGGCGGACAATCAACCAACTCAATCGCCTTTCCGCGCTTCCGGATTTCTCCAAAGCCTATTCTCTTCCACGCGATGGCAGCAGTCGGTTTCACTTCTTTTGTAATGGGCGCATCGGGCGTTCTTCCCATCAAAAAAAGAAGCAACGTATGCGCTCCGGCGACGGAGGATTTGGAGAGTAGGACGCGTGAAGGCCGCTCCTCGCTATGCGTGTACGGGATGTTCAATCCCATTCCGCCTGTTCCGCTTGTACCGATCTTCACATAAATCTTTGTCTTTGCCTCGCTCATCGAGCGGTACATCAGCTGCACATGCCGGATGAGTTGCGGGATGTACAGCGTTGCAAGCAACTTCTCGGTTGCGAGGGCGAGAGACTCCACACCTTCCGATTTGTTGCGGTTGTTCTTTGCCGAGCGAATGGTCTGCATGACGGTGCGTGAAACCTGGAAAATATCCTGGTATGCAATACCCGTTGCTGAATTCACGCAATCGACAACAATGTCAGGTTTGTATTGTTGCATGAGGCGATACAGACTGGAGCGCTGCAACACCTGCGGTGTCATGTCGTCGATAATATCCTCGATAACCATCGAGCGATACTTGTCAGTGGCAAGAATGTCCTCACGTGCCATGTCTTTCAGTTGATGGCGAACGAAGATGTTTCCCCACCACGGAACGAAGAAGTTCTTGCCCGCGCGAGGATAGTCGTGTTTGAGTTGCTCGACCGCCTCTATCGCCTCGCTTTTTGCGAGAGATGTCACGATCATGCGTTTTGGCTGGTGTTCCATGAACTTGCGGCAGATTGCCGAGCCGACGAGGCCCCATCCGCCGATGATGAGAACGGTTTTTCCTTTGATATCCATGTCAGACTTTCAGAATAAGTTTTCGATTCCAGGGGAATGATTGGTAAGAACGGAGAGAAGATGCTGAAGTAATTTACGGGATGGGGCGGGAAGAAGCAACCGCTGTGGCAGACTCGACTAACTACTCATTCCAAGGGTCTACCGTCGGAACACCGGTGCGTTCAATATCAGTGTTGTTGCGGGTAACAACCTTGAGACCGTGTACTTCTGCTGTTGCGGCAAGCAACGCGTCGATCGTCGGGACAGGTTCGCCTTTCTTTTCAGCTTCTCCTTGTATCTTTCCCCATGCAACCGCAACACGAACATCAACGTCGAGAATCCTTCCTTCAAATCGCTGCTGCACATCATGGTCAAACCATTGCATGATGCGTTTCTTCTTTCGTGATGTCGGGAGCTTCGTTATCCCCTTCTCAATCTCGCCGAGCGTGAGAACACTGAGGAAGAAAGTTTGCTCATCATGCGTGTCAAGCCATTCGATGACAGCGGGATGGGGTTTCGGTTTGGTCAATTCTGAAATGACGCAGGTATCGAGCAGGAACATTAGAACCTCACCGGACGATCCTTATCCTTTGAACGTTGGAGGTCTAATTGTATTCCGTGTAGCGGAGAGCGCCGGAAGAACTCGACGAGACTCTCCCCAGGCTTCTCCGCCTGTTTATAGTCCGATGCGGAAAGAACAACGACGGCCGGGCGACCATGTTTGGTTACGTATTGCGGGCCATGACGCATTGCCCGATCAATCAGTCGGCTGAACTGTGCCTTTGCCTGCTGTATTTGCCAGTAGTTGCTCACGGGAGGTCTCCCTAAATTCTGACTATTCTGACCACAATATAAGAAGGGAGGGTGACCGAAGCAAGCAGCGGATAAGATTGATATGAGGAAGGGAATGGCCCTCACTGTTACGGTACATGAGAGCCATTGCTCGATCAGATTGTATGCAACCCGGTACCCCCGAATGTCACGGGCACGGCGCGCTGATGTTGTTGGTGACCGTCGTCTGCCCGATGATAGTGTTATTCTGTCCGAAGTCGTTGATGGTGATTCCCTGGTGGGAACCGACAACCACCTTGTTGTCAAAGCTGGTCGGTGTGAAAAATCCGAAGAGACACGTACCACCCAGCAGTTCAATGTCGTACGCGCCATTGCCGGAGCCGCCATTATTGACAAGGAGATTTTTGTTCGCTCCATCAATCACAAGGAACCCTGCGTAGAAATTGTTTGACGCCGTGTTCCCTTGCACAAAACTCTTCGTGCCGCTCACAAGTGACCCGACAATCGCGCCGCTCGGCAACTGAAACAGTCCGTCGGGAACGCAGCACAGAATCATGCCAACGAAGTTATCATGCAGATTGTTATGCAGAAAGGTATTGTCGGCATCAGACAGAAATGCACCCAGCACACCGCCCGTAAACTCGTTGTCCGCCCACGTGACTCCCTTGCCGTTGAGGTTGATGATGCCATCCGCTTCAGGGATGACAGCGGTTTGCCACGCTGTGCTGGCGTGTACCTCGTTGCCAAAGATTGTCGAGTTATTTCCGTTCTGAAGCAGAACTGACCACTGGAACTCATTGAACGAGTTGGAGCCGATGGATGTCCGGGGGGAGTTCTCCACGACAATGGCGGTTCCGCCAATGGTGCCAACCGGCACGAAGTCGATATTCCAGATCTTCACGCGGTCTGCATTGAAGATATGCAGCCCGGCATCGACAACCCACGGCTCGGCGGGCGACGTAACGGGGTCGGTATTCAGCTTGAGAACTGCTCCATTCTCGCCGATGATGGTAATGCCGCGTTGCGTTACGGTGACCATGGAATTCTCGGTGTGAACCCCGGCGGCAAGAATCACCTTGCCGTTGTTGCCGGCGGCAATCACCGCAGCTTGAAGTGCATCGACTGATCCGGCAGGGATAACTACAGGCGGCGCGTCGCTTTGGCCGAGGATGGTACTTACTCCGCGGTCGGGCAATGCGGCAAGGCGGCGCAGCTCGGCAAGTTCATCGAGAATGTCCTGCCGGACAGTCGGAACAGTTTCGGGCTGTTCTGCTGAAGCAGGTGGCTGCTGCCGGTCGCTGCACCCGACGAGAGCCAAGGCTGCCACCATGAGCAACGCGGCAAGTGCGAAAAGAAATCGGTTGTGCTTCATAGCTACCTCCCTTTGTGTATGTATGAGAAAGAACGGCGATGGGGCACGCCGGTTGGGACGTTTGCCCAAAATCTATTTCAGCACGACGAGCTTCTTCAAATCCCGCTTGTTTCCGCTCTGAAGCGAGTACATATACACGCCGCTTGCAACCTTGCTTGCATCAAAATTTACGTGGTAAAATCTCCCCGGTTCTGCAACTCCATCAAATAATGTGGCAACGTGTTGGCCGAGAATGTTCCAAACGTCCAACTTTGTTTGCCATGTCTCCTTGACAGTGAACTTGATCGTCGTCGTCGGATTGAATGGGTTGGGGTAGTTCTGGAAGAGGACGAACTCTCTGGGACTTTCCGGGTTCTCCTCCACGTTCGTCAATATGTCGCGGTAGAATACTTGACGATTCCGAGTTATGGGTCCCTCATTAAATGCCCACCAAGTACCCGGCTCTGCATCTTCCTGCCACACGAGATTTACTTGTCCTGCAGCATTCCATTTTGAAATTGATGGATAGCGCTCATCAACCTGAGGGCTGTTTGTGAGATTTCGCGGAGTGGACCAACTGGCTCCGGCGTTTGAGGAAGTTACAATGAAGACGTCAGCATAGTTGAATCCAGAGGACGAGGTATCGCTCATGAATGCTATATACGCGACAACGATGTGCGAGCCGGACAAGCCAATTACGGGATAGCATACTGTGATATGATTTGTTTGTGGCCTGTTCAACGCTGTTACTACCCCCGGCGTATTACCTTTAGATGCCGCAGTAACGAACCCGGTCGCACGACTCCAGAACATGATGCGTGCGCTGTCCGGGCCAGTGGTATTGATTCTCCTCTCGTCAAAGACTACAAGCGGCTCATTCCCTTGATACACAACATCAGAGCCGACCCATACAGCCATTGAATCATTCCCCGCAATCCTGATTGGTGGATGGATCTGCAGAGCCGTGACAGGCCACGTGAGCCCATTGTCAGTTGATTCAAACCAGTAGAGCCCATTGTCAGCCGCATTCATCAACGAACCGACTCTGCCGGAACTGTTGGAAACAAGCACATTGCGTAAACTGCTTGCAGGTGTGTCCGGTGGGGTGACAGGACTGGACCATGTTTGAAGATCCGTCGTCCGAAACAGTTGTGCTTTGTTGATGCCAAAGTCAAAAGGTTCCATGATGATTGAACCATCAGAAGCGGAAGTAATCGCCGGGACCCTCAACAATGTCGAAGCAGGAGGAGGAACTTGGCTGAAACTATCCGGATGGACCACGTTTCCGACAAAAGCAGAGACTCTCCGTGGAATGCCATACTGATTCGCTATGATAGGAACTCCCGCTAACGGACCTCGACCCAAATCAAGCGCGGGATAAAACGAGACATCTTGAGGCAAACGAAGGTTGGAAAAGTTGCTCCACGTAATGCCCGCATTTGTGCTCAGTGCGAAAGCAACACCATTTGTGTTAGCGTTTGTCGAATCATCCAGCACCATATACGTGACGTAAATTCGCCCGGAAGCGGAATCAACACGAATGTACTGGCATGCACCACCGTTGGTTTGATAGTCCGCGTATCCATCAAGCGACGTGTAGACACCAACCGTCGAGAGCGTGCCGCTGACGGCCGGGGGAGTCGCATTTGCAACGCTTCTGTAACCCCGGTAATCCTGCGCGTGCCCTCCTCCTTCCAATACGTGGCGGATCGGGCTCACCACTTCTTGAGAAAAACCGATAGCATTGAAAATCACCAGAGACGCAAAGAGAATCGTCCCCTTCTTGAGAGACGATGACGAATATGTTCTTCCGCTGCAAGCATATCTGTCTTCCATGTGGATTTCTCCTGATGAGATAGAACAGTTTGACTTGATTTTCGGATTTCTGAACCCCGTACCGCATTGACTCATGGTACGGCGGACGCACGTGACAATGAGGAATTACGCCCCGGGGAGCTTTTCCTGAACACGACCTGCAAAGCGCGGGAAACTGAAGGGCGTGCTTAGCCAAAGGTACTCCGCAGCCGGGCAAATCGCCACTGTTTCAATATGTCATTCCTTGTCATTCACCGGGAATGCCTGGCGTCAGTCGCTTGCTTTCTCAGCACCGTAAAGGGTATTTCAAACACCCGCCTCACCCACCGGTAAAACGCAAAATCCGAGGCAAAGCCGAGTTCATCGGCGAGTTCGTAGCCCAAGACATGATTCTTCGAAAGCTTCTGTCGGATGTATTCCGCCCGTTTCATGTCCACGAATTTCTTTTCCGTCATACTTTCCTGCACGCGAAATGCGCGCGCAAGGTTGCCCGGATCAACCCTGTATGTTGCGGCGATTTCCTTGAGGGATTTCCCCTCCTGCCAATGCGACTTGATATGCGCGATTGCCAGTCGGATTTGAGAGAATTGTCCGGATTTACGTTTGACCACACCTGACCCTTACGAGGTTTACAGGTATAGTCGCTGGAAGGTGGGATTTGTTACAAGGGAAAGGTAGGGCGCATGAGAGGCCCGGTTCGCCATCCATTATGGGTAGAGACGTTTCGGTGAAACGTCTCAAAGCGCGCAGAGGAGTTCTTGGGGCGGCGCCTCAAGGGTGCATGGGAGACGGGTCACCGACCCGTCTCTACTCCGGGAGATTCTCGGGATGGTTCTTCTCGATCTCCCACACGAGGGCGTTTTGTGCTATGTAGGTTCGAATTCGATGAAGGTCCTTATCATTCCGGATGATGTGGTCGTAGAATCTCTCTTGCCAGTCAAAGTCTGTGAATCCGGCCTTCCATATCCTCTTTGTGCAAACCGATTTGATTTGTCCAATGATTGAACCGAGTGAATTCGCTTGCAACCCCTCCGGGTTCGTAGAGACGACTCGTTGAGTCGTCTCTCGTGAGACGTTCCGACGGAACGTCTCTACGTCTTTCTTTGGGGTCTCCACGGTATCGGTTATGATGATGATCCCGTGCAGATGATTCGGCATGATTTTCCATTCATCCAATGCCACATTCTTCCGAATCTTCGGTGTCTCCAACCATTCCTCGGCGACTATCTCTCCAATGGCAGAAAGTTGCATCTGCTCATTCACGACTTCTCCAAAGAAGCACGCCATATCCTTCGTGCAAATGGTGACGTAGTACCACCACGGCCATGTGTAGTCCCAGGTGCTAAGGCGGGCAGACTCGATTTGATATGTGTTTTTGAATTTTGGCATGTCGTAGAGACGTTTCGGTGAAACGTCTCAACAGGAAAACACGTGCGTTAGAATATCGGTGAAACGTCGTCAAGGGCACAGGGAGACGTCTTCTACTTTGGTTGCTCGCTTGAGACGGGTCGCCGACCCGTTTTTCATTACTTTGGTTGTTCGCTTGAGACGGGTCACCGACCCGTCTCTACGCCCCTGATTCTCCAATCCCCCGTTACCACAAAAGCGCCCCATGTAAAGGGATGCGTCGGGCGGCCGCGGAGGCGGAGTTCGCGGATGCGCTTCAGCGCCACCTGCTGCATCAGTTCAGGGTAGGTTTTGGCTTTGGTGGCGTAGAGGGCTTTCATGAACTGGACGGTTTCCTTGTCCGGCACTTTCCAGAGGGAACTGACTACGGTTTTGGCTCCCGCCATTTGAAATGCACGACGGAGCCCGTACACGCCCTCGCCCTGTTCCACTTTGCCCAGGCCGGTTTCGCACGCGGAGAGGACAACGAGGTCGGTGCCGCGCAAGTCCATCGCGGAGACTTCGAGAGCGGTGAGGATGCCGTCTTCGGTGCCGAGGGAATCCGCGTCTTTGCCGTGCAGGTTGGCGCCTGCAAGGAAAAGGCCGGATTGAAGAAGCGGGTTCTCTTTCAACGTCCCAGATGAGTTTGACGCCTCGGTACACTCGCCGCCCAGAAAATAGCCATGGGTTGCAATGTGGATCACGCGTTTACCAGTTGCATTCTGTTTGAAGTTCTCTTCGCTTGCTTCCGGGCCTACGTACATTCTCTGAAGTGAATTCTCGGACATCAGATTCCAACTGCGAGAAATGGCCAGCACTTCGGCTTCCGAAGCAGGAAGGGGCGATACAGTTATTTGGTTAAGGTGAGAGCAATCGGTTCGGACATTGCGCGTCAAAGATGAAAATGCTGTGCGGTTTTCTTCCGATCTCCGCAGTCCGCCCGTTAAGACACGCTTTCTGGCTGAGGCATGGTAATCAGGATTGCCCATCAAGAGCAATCCGATTGCCGAAGAATCTTCTTCTCGCAGGCGGAGTATCTCCCTCGAACTCGTGAGGTGATGGATTGGATGCTGCTCGATGACATATTGCCCTTCGCGATTCATCAATCCCCCGAATGCTATCAGATTCAGCCCGGCATCAGGGGCGATAAACACTCCCGTTGTGCCTGAAGGTATGTGTTTCAAAACCGGTGTCCAGATACTCTGATAAAGGCTCCGTGCTATTGATGCATAGGTTTTATCGTCAGAAATGTGGACTTGCTTTTTTGTGGAAACCTGAAGAAAGTGTTTGCGGTAATCGGCGATTAGTTGGTCGATGCTGTCTGATGAACCAAGATCAAGCAGGGCAATAGTCCCGTTAGTGTTCAAGATGGCGACGAGGTAGTGATCAAGGGACGCGTGATTCTCTGGATAGAATTTCGAATATCGAAAGTACTCAAGCAAGGTTATCCCGTTCGGCAGCGAGGTAAGGAGGTCTGCATTTGTGACATTGCTTTCCGACTTGACTATGCGAAAATCCCGGCTTTGCAACACCAGTTCGAATTCAAGATCTCTCACGAGCAAGGTTAGTGAGTCCAGGGCAGTACGATACCCCGACGGGGATGCCGGGTTGGGCCCTTGTGAATACAGACTTGAAAGGCGACCCTTCAAAGACAGATAGTTGTCGAGAAGGCTTTGATAATTTGAGACACCGCCCTTCAATCGGGATTGACGCTGAATCATTCCATCAGAAACCCTTCCCTTTACGGAAAGAAGAACGTCGAAGGCATGTCGAAGCGACTCTGCGTCGGCAAGTGAGTCTTTCAGCAAGCTGGAAAAGTAGTTTCCGGCAGACTCTCTTAACGATTGAAAAACGCCAAGCGCCTCGTGTTCCGCCATGACTTCGAAAGCTCCATCGTAGTGCCGACGACGGATATCAAATGCCAAAGCAGCGTCGGCGAGAGCATCGGCTGTATTGCCTCGCAACAGGTGGTAACGGCTACGCGACTCAAGCGCTGTCGCCAAAGTCGGATGAGCGGATCCGTACAGAAGCTCGCGATCACGAACAACCCTGTTCAGCAGAACCTCTGCCTCATCCAGCCGGCTGAGCTGACAATACAGTTCACCGAGCAGCAATCGGGGCAATCCCGCTTCCAAGCCCGTGCCGGTTGTTGATTGATCTTCAAGGACTTCTATTGACTTCAGGTAGCATTGCTCGGCCTCGGTGAGACTGCCTTTTGTTCTGTGAGCCTGTGCGAGAAAGCAGTAGACATCTCCAACAAAGGGGCTGTTTTCCCCGATTTGTTGCGTGAGTTGTGCGATTGATGCTGTGGCGTATTCTATGGCCTGATCAAACTGTCCTTTCAGCAAGTATAGCTTCATAAGTTGTTGGGAACCAGTGTTGATACGATTGAACAGTCCCGACGGACCGTGCAGTATCTGTTCAGCCTCCTCATACCTTCCTTGGGTCATGTAAAGCCGGACAAGATTGCTTCTCGATCCGATAGCTGCTTGCTCATAAAGGCCGTACGCTTTCTCACGAATGACCGCTCCGCGTTTGTACAGTTGCTCTGCCTCCTTGTATCGTCCCAAATTGAAATAAAGGTGAGCAAGCCCATTGAGGCTGTAGCTGATCATCGGGTCGTCGGGGTGCAGCCCTTCTTCCCGTACCTGAAGGCTTCGGGAAAGATACTTCTCAGCTTCATCGAAGCGATACTGGTATCTGTGGGTGAAGCCGACACAGTGGAGAATGCGTCCAAGGTCGGGATGGTTCGGGCCTAACGTCGCTTCGTAAATTCGGAGGCCTTCTGCAAATGCCTCCCCGGCTTCTTCAAGGCGGAAATATCGTGTATGCAGCATGCCAATCCGCTCCAAACTTCTTGCCACATGCGGATGATTACGACCGAGCAGCGCAACTCGTATTTCCATGGTACGATGGATCAACTCTTCGTTGACTCCGTATTCCGGTTGCTCAAACCAAAGGGGTTCACCGACCGGATTGAATATTCTGGCCGTTCCTGTGTCCGTTGTGATGTAGTACCACTCTTTCTCCGATTCGAGAAGTGAATTGACGATGGTGGCCGAATCCTTCGGGTTTGAACGAAAGATCGAATCTGCGCGAAGAACATACTGCTCCCAGATTTGAGCAGGGGATGAAGCGGGTGTAGTTGCCAAGATGAGAAAAAGTAAGAGGCGATTCTTCACGCTGAAGTCTCACGATTGCTGCCGTATGAGAAACATCTCCTCACCGCCATCAACACCGCAACCACATACAACGCGGCAATCGGCGGCACAATGAAGATGCGATGCGGATTGGTGAAGTGCGCGTTGAAGATTGCCGTCGAGATGATGTAAACATCTTGCGAGAAGATGCCGTGGCGTTCTCCAAGGAAATTGATGCCGAGGAAGAATCCCCACACTCCAATCCCCATCATCATCGTTTCAAATCCAATACGAAGTATCCCTGTTGACGGGAGATCAATTTGCCGGATTGCGCGGGCAATCTGAAGGAAGCTCATTCCTCCAATACATGCGATGGCAAGGGATTCGAAGTTCGGCTCACCCAACGGCCCGCCGCCGAACCGCGAAATCTCCCGGAAGTAGAAAGTACCCGGCATAACGAGGGCATCATTGACGAAGAGCTGTCTGATCACAAAAACAAAAACCGTTCCTGCAACAAAGACCTTCGCAGGTGTTCTGTTTACGCATCTGCGTAGCGACAGCCACCGTCGACCGAAGTCGAACAGTGCGACCGGTGACCAAATGGAAACCAAAAGTAGAGTATACGTGTGGGTTTCTGCGAGGAGGATGAGCGCAATACCCGTGAGGCCAATAATGCCGGCCGGGTGCCTGAGCTCGGGGGGTAAGAGCTTGTCTTTCATCTGAATGAGGGTATGTGAAAGAACGTCCTGTTCAAGGTACAATTTCCCACAAGAATCCGCAACAACATTTTGACCCGTGCCGGAAAACTTCGTATGTTCCCTACCAAGCAGTCGATACCAATCCCGTTCATTTGCCTGCAGAGTTCCCGTGACGGATACCGACTTCATTGAAGGTTTTAAACTGCGAAACTCAGCGAGTACGAAAGTTGTTCTCGGCTGGATTGGCGAGGCCGTATCGCGTCTGCATTGGACGGATTCTCTCTCTCGGGAAGATATCGTTTCCCAGGCAAGCATGAACCTCTTCGAGCTTGTTTCCCAGCCGAATCAGCCTCCCATTTCATCACCCAAAGGACTTATACACCATATCGTCAAATGTGTTGCTGTGGATGCCGTGCGGCGCGAGAAACGGAGAAAGGCGATGGAGGAAAAACTGAAACACCTGCCACTCCAAAATCCTGACCCCGCGGAAATCTATTTGTTGAAGGAGAATATGGAGATCTATCTTCGTGCCCGGGCGGCTGCAGACCCGATGTGTCGCGAGTTGTGGGATATGCTGTTTACCGAAAGATCGACATACCGGGAAATTGCAGAAAAGCTCCGTATTTCGGAAGGTACCCTTCGTGTGAGGCTTTTGCGCTGCAAGGACAAGGCAATGGAATGGATTCGGAAAAACACCTGAATTTTGTAACATCCGGCCGATTGAAGCGGCTATATACTTGAGAGGATCATGACGCTCAATGAAGTAAAAGAACTGTTGCCCCTGTATGTTTCAGGTTCGCTTTCGGCGGAGCAGGAAAAGGATGTTCAGCAGGCTTTGGAAGCTCATCCGCAGTTGAAGGAAGAACTTCTATTCTGGCAGGGGATGAAGCAGGCAACGTTGGCGGACGCAGCGTATGCGCAACAACACCCGTCCGCGGAACAAATTGTCCGGTTTGCCGGGGGGACATTGCCCGCGGGTGAGGAATGGTTGCTCGTTGAAAACCACTTGCGGTCATGCGAATCGTGTCGTGATGAGCTTTCGCTCATTCAGGAATCAACCCAAGAAACCCGTACGGTCAGAAAACCTGCAAGTACGCTGAGCCTCTTTTCATTTCTTACAGGAAGAAAATTTCTCCGCCCTGCGTTGGCGTTTTCCCTTCTCGCCGTTGTTATCGCAGTGGGTATCTATCTGAAATCAAATGAATCTCCGCCGCAGCAAGCCGGTGTTCAGCCACAGGCAAAGGAAACTGCTTCCGTTGTCTCGCCGAAGGCAGAGCAGGTAAGGCGTATGGCAATCGCGCTGCCGTATGCAGGAACGCTGCGACATCCATCGGCAACACGGAACGGGGTGCAGGTTTTCGTTATTGAGGATGATGTTGTTCTGGCGGATGTGACTGTTCCCGTCGAGTATTCAGCAATTGCAGAAGGATACAGGGTCGATATCACTCCACCGGCAGGGGAACGAATCAGGATCGAGAAACTGTTCCAACCCTCGAACAAAGAAGACGGAATGCGCAGCCTTCTTGTTACTCTCACGCGGGAACAACTTGCACGGGAAGGGAGCTACGTTGTGCGTGTACGGGAGGTGTTGAAGGAGGGAATAACCGGTATTGATGCTGAAGAATACAGATACGAGTTTGTTGTGAGAAGGGCTCCGCCGCCTTAAAAAGCAGAACCCTTCTTCAAAAGATCACTTCACAACAACATCGGCCGCGTATTCACGATCTCCCCAGCCAAGTTTGAGTATTGCCGTGTTGCTACGGCCGGTGGGTTCAAGCGTAATCGTGAACGGATCAACAGGCTTATCAACATTCTTCATCGTCAGTTCAACGTGGGCATGGTCTTGGGACGGATCGTACGAGGCTTGTCCCGGTCCTTTCCTGTTGACAATCAAATGAAATCCCTTGGCTGCCGGTTTTGAATACAGCGTGTAGGTCCCGGCGGGTACGTTTGCGCCGCCGATCGTAATGTCACCTTCCGTCTCCAGAACGGTTGCCATGTTGGCGCCTGTTCTCCAGATTGAATCAAAAGGAACAACCACGCCCCAAATTTCTCTTCCGCGCATGAATGGCTTGCTGTACTTCACCTTCACCTTCCGGTTCTCGAGGAATACCTCTGTGGAATCCAACGGACTGACAGGGCGAATGTTGTCGGCCTTTTCGAACCGTGTCCACACCATCGTTTTCTCCCACATCATCTTCATGCGCCCGCTGGTGATGCCCGTTGCGTCGAACGCAACGGTGAGTGTCTCGACGGGTGCCGGAAGCTCTTCGACAATCGCGTCGAAGCGCGCATAGTCCTGCGTTGCATCGTACCGGGTTCCCCATTGACCGCGCTGTTTGTTGAGAATGATCTTCCAGCCGGTCGGCGAGGGGAGAGTGAACAATGTGTACGTTCCTCTCATAACAGGAACACCACCGAGCAGCATGTCGTAGTTCGTCTTGAAGTGTGTGGCTTCGTTTGCGCCGGTTCGCCAGACCTGGTGCCAGGGAACAAGCTCGCCCATGATGTTCCGGCCGCGCATGGAGGGGCGACCGTAATTCACGGAGATCATGTTCGTGTCGATCAGGCAGAATACGGAATCTCGGGGGCTGAGCGGCTGTTCCCGGTTTTGCGCTTCAGACAAAGACGGCAGAAGCAACAACATGCCAACCAAAAGCAGGGGAAGTGATTTCATTGGAACATCTCCAAGCTATGAAACTGGTTTGATAAGATAGTCATACCGGGAACGTGACGTGCCCGTGATTTCTTCAGTGGGAAATCCTTCCGCATCAAGTTTGTTTTCCCTGCACATCCGGACAAACACTGCATCGTCGAACCAAATGCCCCGATCTGAAGGGATGAGAACAGGCTCGGTTCCCCGTGCGATGCGGATTCTCTGGAAAAGGTAACGCCGGAGACTGGCGAAAAACTCGACAGGCCCGTCCTGGTTGATGCGTCGCATGAGTCTTTGAACTGCCGGCACATGTTCAGGAACAAGTTTCGATTCATCCACTACCGCAATGTCGCTGAGAAATATCACGGCATTATCCTTGGCGACACGACGGATTTCCGAGAGCGTCTTCATGCATTCTTCTCTCGTCTCCTGAAGGCAGAATGCTCCCGTCATCAGTACTTTGTCGAAATATCCCGAGTCGTACGGAAGGTCGCTGGATGGCCCGCACGTAAAGGAGACATTCTTTGCGTCCTTGAACTTCTGGCGGATACGCTCGACCATTGCAGGGGCAACATCATGGCCGCGGCACTCTGACACCTTATCGTGAATTAATTCGAAGAGGAGTCCCTTGCCCGAACTGATATCGAGCACCTTGTCGCCCGGAGAAAACGGAACCATTCGAAGGACTTTGTTGATACGAAATGCCGTCGATGCGGGCCCGTCGCCGGAAAGCTGATAGTCGTCTTTCAGGTACTTGGCACGCAATTCATATTCTTCAGCGCGTGTTGTTGCCTGCAAAATTCGCGTCACAGAATCTCCCGAAATGTGGAACTTGTCAAATGCATGTCAGCCGTTGTTACGCAACACGGCAGGATTCTCACAACTGAGTCATTGAATCGGCAGGCGTGCTGCAATCCAATGACTCGGTGTGCGAAGGTTGCACCATCACTTGAATTTCACGGAAGCAATCACCTTATCGTATGCTGCTGTGTAGTCGGCGCTTTGAGGTCTGAACCAATCCATGGTGATACGAATGACTTTGTTGTTGTGGACAACGAAATACACTTTACGCATGACGTCGGCTCGTGCAGCCAGGGTCAGCGTTCTTGCAGGCTGCCCGCCGACAGTTGTGCTTCCTGCGGTTGCGTTACGGAATTTTCCTTTGTTCTGATCGAAGACTTTATCGAGCGTCAGTTCTTTTGCATCGAACACATCGAACCGGATTGTGCAATCGAGACGCCTGCCGCGCATCTCGGCCACTTCTTCGAATGTTCCTTTGGAAGGATTCGTTGTGCTGAAATTGTCCGGATAGTCAAATGAGAAAAGCTTTCCATTGAATGTCTCAAACGACTCTGACGGCAATGTCTCATCGCGCCCCGGCTCCGCTTTCTTTGCAGGCTTGAATGAACTGAGCGCTGCTTCGAACACCTGTGCGTAGGCTTCGTACAGTTGGCCGAAACCTGCAAACCGCATGTTATACAGCATCGAGTCTTTTTCCAGGTAAACATGATGTCCGTAGATGATACTGTTCTTGCCGTAGTTGGCGCCGAACTTCACTCTTGTTGCAGAAATATCACCCACCATCACTTGCTCTTCCGGTTGAAGTTGGAAGCCCGCCGTTTTCATTTCAGCGATACTCTTAGCCATATCGCCTTTTGCATCCCCTGTTTTGGTTACGTCAACCGCGATTTCAACGCCGAGTGTGCCCGGCTCATGAGGAACGCGGAATTTCAAATCAGCGCCCGTGACATTGTAGAAACGCGCCCGCCCGACTTCAGCGCTGAGCGAAGGCCAATCTTTCGGGTAACTGATTGACCAGCCCATGCCGGGGTCTCGATATTCCTGCATCTCGCCCACAATTACCGGCTCCATCTTCTTTTCGCCGCAACCGACAAGCAGAATCGCCGTGAGGCCTATCAGAAGCAATGTTGTTGTTTTCATTGTTTTTCCTGTGTTGTTGGATGAGTGTTTTGATTCATTGTCAGGAGATGCACGGAGGTGTCGCATCGGTTTTAGGTTTTTGGAACAGCCGTATCGTACCATGTTTTCTTTTCACGGACTCCCACCTCGTCGATGTAGATGTGTTTTGATTCCATGTACTCCTTCATGCCGTCAATGCCGAATTCACGGCCTATGCCGCTTTGCTTGTAACCGCCGAACGGGGCTCGCTCGTTGAGCAAATGCCACTCGTTGATCCAGACTGTTCCCGCGCGGAGACGTCTCGCTACACTCATGGCCTTCTCCGCATCTTTCGACCAAACTCCTCCGGCGAGTCCGTATATCGAGTCGTTCGCAAGCTGAACAGCCTCATCGATCGTCTTATATCGAATGATGGAAAGAATCGGTCCGAAAATTTCCTCCTGTGCAATTACAGATTTGTTGTTGACGTGATCGAAGATTGTCGGCTCGATGAAAAATCCCTTTTCGCATTCGGGCACAGCAGGTTTGTTCCCGCCGGTGAGAAGTGTTGCGCCTTCGGCCTTCCCTTTCTCAATATACCCCATGACGGTATCGAATTGCTTCTTCGATACGAGCGGCCCCATCAGTGTCGTCGGCAGCATCGGGTCGCCGAGCTGAATGCGTTTCGTTTTCGCAACAAGCTTCGCAACAAATTCATCTGCTATTGAGTTGGGTAGAAGAAGGCGTGTTCCCGCTTCGCAACATTGTCCGGCGTGATAGAAGATAGCGTAGATGGCGCCGTCGATCGCCATCTCCACATCTGCATCGTCGAGAATGATGTTGGCGGATTTGCCGCCGCATTCGAGCGTGACTTTCTTGAGATTCGTTGCGGCAGCCCGCATCACGGCTTGTCCCGTTCTTGTCGAGCCGGTGAACGCAATCTTATCCACCATCGGGTGACTTGCCAACGCCGCGCCTGCTTCGGAGCCGTATCCGGTGACAACATTGATGACGCCTTTCGGAATTCCGACATCCTGAATCAGCCTCATCAATTCCATGACGGTGACGGGCGTTTCTTCGGAAGGCTTGAGAACGACGGTGTTGCCAGCCGCAAGTGCCGGACCCAACTTCCAAATTGCCATCTTGAGCGGAAAATTCCACGGGATGATTGCGGCAACCACGCCAATCGGTTCCCGCAAAAGCAGATTCTTGCTGAACCCCGGCTTCGACACTCCCTCAAGCTCTCCGTCCAAATCCGTCAGCCCCAACTTTGCGAAGCTTGCGAGATTTCGGGCGCTCAGGTAAATGTCTTCGCCTGCCTTGCGGATCGTCGAGCCTGAGTCGAGGACTTCAAGTTCTGTCAGCAGCTTCTTGTTCTCGTTGATTTTGTCGGAGATGGCCTTGAGGTAGCCCGACCGTTCCTCGCGTGACATGCGGGGCCACGGGCCGTTGTCGAACGCGTTGCGTGCAGTGGCAACGGCTTTCTCGACATCGGCGGCTCCGCCGCGGGCAAACGAGGCGATTGTTGCCTGATTGAACGGGTTAATGCCCGAAAAAGTTTGCTTGTCCGATGCGTCAATGAACTCGTTGTCGATATACAGCCCGTACTCTCGCAACGGTGAGGCTCCTTCTATTGGAAATTGGTTGATAGGAAAGGTGAATCTTGTGAGTCAAGATAGCAAAAAGGGGGGATTTCCTCAAACAATCGGAGTTATACAGTGAATCAGCTCGGAAGGGCTTACTGTTCGTCTTCAAACAAATCAAGATTTGCCGAAGGGAGTTCGAGCTTCGATATCGGTTGCAGCGCCGAGCCGATGATGCCCTGCAAGTCGCCGTACAAGCCGGCCATGCTTTTGACCCCGCGCTGAAGTTGCTGTTCGCGCTTCGCCCAGAGTTTTTCCATTGCCCGCTTCTCGGATTCGAGATCTTCCGTGAGCGAGGCGTACGATTCGACGATGGCTTCGATGCGCTGGCGGAACTCCTGCCCCGAAAGATAATTGTACACGAGTTCCATTTTTTCGCCTTTGCCTGCGATGGAAGCCCGTGTCCGGGCGACCTCCACCAGGCCGGTTCGCAAAGCGAGCGCGAGTCCCTCAACTGCGGCAAAGTCCGACACCCACACGCCTTCGATGTTGCCGACGTGTTTGATTTCTTTCGGAAGAACGGTCGAGACGATGACGGCAACGGTTGCCTTCAAGTCACGCTGGTCGTCTTTCAACTTCTGAATCCAGCCGTCGCTCCAGTTCTTTGTTCGCTTTGACTCCCACAAAATGATGCCGCAGAAATTTCCGAGCTGTGTCCTGACTTTCTGGATAACGTCGGCGCCGCGTACGCCTTTGGGAACAGGCAGTATCTCATCCGTCCGGAACGTGTTGCGCAACAGGTTTTCGAGTTCAATCTCGAGTACCTCACCCTGCGCTTGCTGCGAACCCTGCTCGACACGACGCTTCATCTCCTCAAGTTGCGTCATCAAATCGTGCATCTTCTTGTCTTTGTCCGCGTCCCGAAGACGATACTCGTCGGCGAGCTTTGCTGCAACTTCGTTCCAGGCCTTCTTCCGTTCTTCCTCAAGCTTTCGCTCGAGTTCAAGCTGAAGATTCTTTTCCCGTTCTTCCACCTCCCGTTGCCGCTTGCGCAGCATCAGCTCGTTTTCCCTCGCTTCGCGCAGCAGCTTTTCCTTCTCTTCATTTTGAGATTGAAGATCTTTCAAGTCCGTGGCAAGGCGTTGTTCAACTTCCTGCCGGACTTTGGTTGCGACGGCATTCCGCTCGGCAAAGATGCGTTTCTCGTATTCAGCGCGGAGCTTCTCTTCGACTTGATGAGAGAACGCTTCCGTCGGTTCAAAAACGTGCCCGCATTTCGGGCAGGTGATGGTTTGAGGTGTCATGAGTAGGGATTATTCAAACAACTTCTTCAGTCTTAAGCTCACTTGTCCGGCGAGAATAGGGGGTAGAATTCCAATTTCACTTCTGATAATTCGGGTTGGGATTGTTGCCAGGCGATGCAGTCGAATTGCAGAAGGAACCCGCAGTCCGGTTGCCTCAAATCCTTCAAGGCTGGGCTCCACAATAACATCGCTGTCGAGAATCTCCTCCGGCAGCTTGCTAGTGATGAATCCAACTATGACGTGCCGGAAACTTCCAATCGGATTGGTCAGGCAGACGGCAGGACGTACTTTGACTGCTGAGAAGTCCTCAAAAGGGAACGGAACAAGGACGACCTTATTCTTTGTCATGGAATGGCTTCCCGTCTGTGGGTTCGTAGATGTCCTCGGCCGGATCATGCAGAAAATCCAGCGCCGGATTTCGGGAAAGCGCTTTCAGCCATTCGGCTTCTTCGATTTCATCATAGTCTTGAACAAGAATCAAGACCCGTACTCGAGTCGGACCCTGGATACCGACAGGCTCATCCAGATGAAGCTGTTGTTGGCTGTCAATGTGTCCAGCAAGCTCTACGGCTTTCAGGGATTTTACTGTGTTTTCCATAATGTTCCTCTTGCGATTGTCCAGATACAATCTAAGGCTGAAAGCGCATTGTTTCAACCACTGTGTAAACGTGTTAAGGCTAGATTTTCTCCACCACCGCCGCCACCCCCTGCCCCACCCCGATGCACATCGTTGCCAATCCGTAGCGGGCGTTGCGGCGTTGCATTTCGTGAAGCAATGTTGTCATGATTCTTGCGCCGCTGCAACCGAGCGGGTGGCCGAGGGCGATTGCTCCGCCGTTGGGATTCAGCTTCTCCATCGGAATCTGTAAATCTCGAATAACGGCAATTGATTGAGCAGCAAAGGCTTCGTTCAGTTCAATCACATCCATGTCAGCAATTGTGAGTCCGGCCTTCTTCAGCGCCATTTGTGTTGCAGGCACGGGGCCTATTCCCATATATCGTGGATCAACTCCGGCAATCCCGGTTGAGAGAATACGCGCCATCGGTTTGAAGCCGAGTTGCTTGGCCTTCTCTTCACTCGTCACAATTACTCCCGCGGCGCCATCGTTGAGCGAAGAGGAGTTGCCGGGTGTTACGCTTCCTCCTTTTCGGAATACTGCCGGAAGTTTCGCCAGCTTCTCGAGTGTCGTATCTGCCCGCGGGCCTTCATCCTGCGAGACAACAACCGGTTCGGCTTTCTTCGACGGCAATTCAACCGGAATCAGTTCGTCTCGAAAGCGTCCAGCCTTCTGCGCCTCAATCGACTTCTGATGACTGCGTAATGCAAACTCATCCTGTTCTTCTCTCAGAATCTTGTACTTCTCCGCGACATTCTCGGCCGTTTCACCCATCGACTCAAGAGGAAACATCTTTTCCATTTTCGGATTCGGATATCGCCAGCCGAGCGCCGTATCGAATGCCGTGATGTTGCCGAACGAACCGGACTGATTCTTTGCAACAGAGTAGGGGGCACGGCTCATGCTTTCGACTCCCCCTGCAAGAATGATGTCGGCATCATTGCTCCAGATTGCCCGAGCCGCCTGAATGATTGCATCGAGGCTCGATCCGCACAATCTGTTGATGGTATTTGCAGGAACGCTGTGAGGCAATCCGGCCAGCAGCGCGCTCATGCGACCGACATTGCGATTATCCTCGCCTGCCTGATTTGCGCATCCCCACAGTACATCATCGATGAGCGTCGGATCAATTCCCGCCTTCCCGACAAGTGACTTGATAACGAGCGCCCCCAAATCATCGGGACGGGCGTCGCGCAGAACGCCTCCGTATTTCCCGATCGGCGTTCTGAGGGCTGAGACTATAACGGCGTTTCGTGATCGTTGCATAGGTTGTGACGTGATTGATGGAATTGAAGTGCGGGTAATATAAAGGTTTGATGAGAGACTTGAAACCTCCTCCCCAAAAACAAAAAAGGCGACTCAAGGTCGCCCAAGTTAAGCGTCACTACATCTACTGAAACTTAAATTCCCTTACCGATCCGAAAATTCTCACAAAAACATCGGGTTCGTTCTGGCTCGACGTTTTGATGGACACCCCGTCATTCAACACGGAAACGGCTTTGTCGGATTTCAATTCTGCCGTGAGTTCAACGGATTGTCCCGGCTTGACCGGACTGGTCGGAAGGGTCAACTTGAATCCCGCCAGGTTGCACGTGTAGTTCGTGAGTGTAATCGGGATGTTGCTGTTGTTCGTAAGGGAGATTTTTGCAACACTCGGGCGCCCCACTTCGGCATCCCGAAACCAGAATTGCTGGGGAGAGATGACGATTTCCTGGATGACATTGGACGAAAACTCGACGACGACAGGCGAGTTGGTGGCGTTCGAATTGATGGTGACGTTCTTTGTCACTTTGCCTGAGAAGTTCGTCGAATTGAACGTGATAAGAACTTCACCGGTTTTGCCCGGAGCGATGGAGTTGTTCGACACAACTGTTCCGGTGCATCCGCAAGAGACATCAACTCTGCCGAGTTCAAGTGTCTGATTCCCGGTGTTTTTTACCACGACTTTGTGGTCGACTTTCTTGCCGCGGTACACATCACCGAAATCGAATTTTGTTCCGCCAACAACTTCCATTTTGGGTTGAGCGTACACCGACATGGCGGCAATTGACAAGCAAGTTGCTAAAACGAGTCGTCGTTTCATTTCCTCTCTCCTGAAGATCGTTTTTTTACGCAGAGTAAGATAGGGAAAATCATTTCACAATCAAATTCTTCACGTCATACCTTGAAAAGAAGCCCTCTTCAACACCGGAGCTGCACGGTACCGCTCATCACCAAAATGGCGATGCAATGCTGCAACCACGGCATGAACCTGCCGCCAGCCGATCTGCATACCCCAATGAACAGGGCCGTCGGGATAGTTGGTTCCCAATCTCATAGCCGTATCGATGTCGTCTCTGTCGGCAACTCCTTCGCCCAACGCAAAGCAGGCTTCGTTGATGAGGGAGCATAGGATGCGGGGAAGAACAAGCCCGACCGAATCGTGAACGAACGAGGTTAGCTTTCCGAGAGATTCAGCAAACGCTTGAGTAGCGGCCTTGACAGCATCCGTCGTGAAGGGCGATGGAGCAAACTCCAGCAACGATCCGTGAAGCAGAGTCGGCAATGCCCCAAAACCGATAAGCCGCGCGGGATGTTGTATCCAGGTATTCTGCTCTGCAACCGTAACAGTAACAGAGGATGAAAGAATCGGAATGTTTTTGTGCAGACTCTTGTCAAGCCGGCGGAGATTCTTCTGCTTGTCTTCGATTGAGATGTTCGTCAGTTCCAGTGCGAGTGTGGTTGTCTTTGAAGGAGTCGTAGTACACCTGTATCCCTTGCTCGATGCAAGGGCAGTGTATTCCTTGACTAGCGCTTCATCACCGACTATGCAAATTGTCTTCAAAGCCATACCGGAAGTCAATACTGATAAAATCCTTTTTTCGTTTTGCGCCCGAGCGTTCCGGCTTCGACCATTTGCCGCTGGATCGGGTGGGGCCGGAATCTCGGCTCGTGGAAAAATTGTTCGTACACCGAGTTTGTGACGGCATAATTCACGTCAATCCCGATCAAATCCATCAACTCAAACGGCCCCATTTTGAAGCCGCCTTCAAGTTTTACGATTCTATCGATCTCTTCAACGGAGGCAACACCTTCTCCCAGTAATCGCAACGCTTCACCGTAGAACGGCCGGGCAACTCTGTTTACGATGAACCCCGGCGTGTCTTTGCATACGACGGGAGTCTTTCCCATCCTGCGCGCAAGGTCAACCGTGGCGGCAACTGTTTCGTCGGAGGTTTGCCCTCCGCGCACAACTTCCACAAGCTTCATCAGCGGCGGAGGATTGAAGAAGTGCATGCCGATGACATTCGCCTGTCGTTGGACTGTTGATGCGATGGATGTAACAGAAAGGGAAGAAGTATTGGTCCCGAGAATTGCTTCCCGTTGAAGCATAGCGTCAAGCCTCTCGAAGATGTCCCTTTTGATTGCAAGGTTCTCCAGCGCCGCTTCAACAACGAAGTCGGCGGGTTCAAGTGTCGAGAACGTCCCGCTGGCTGTGATGCGGGAAAACGCGGTGGTTGCTTCGACAGCCGTAATGCGATTCTTCTCGACAGCACGGTTGAGATTGTGCTTGATGCGATCGAGTCCGGCATCGAGCGCCTTGTGTGACACATCATGCAACACGACGGCAAACTCTGCAAGCGCGGCAACTTCGGCGATGCCGCTTCCCATTGTTCCGGCTCCGATAACGCCGATGGTTTTTATTACGGACTTCATTTCCCTTTGAACTCCGCTTTCCGTTTCTCGACGAACGCCCTGACACCTTCTTTGGCATCCTCCGTTTGCGAAGCAATTTCCTGGATGTATGCCTCATAGTCGAGCAACGAATCAAGGTCGCATTGAAGCGCCTTGTTGAACGCTCGTTTCATCAGGCCGATTGCCCGTGTGGGGGCCTTGGCGAAAGCGGAGGCAAGTTCCATCGTTGCGGCCTCAAGCTCGGCCGGCTTCACGACGCGGTTCACGAGTCCGGCCTGCAGGCATTCATCAGCAGGGATTTTTCTTCCCGTTGCGGCATACTCGAACGCCCGCGTCATCCCGGCAAGCCGCGGCAAAAACCAATGCGCGCCATTATCCGGCACCAGCCCGATGTTGACGAATGCCTGCAACATGTACGCTTCGCTTGACATGATGCGCATATCGCAGGCGAGCGCAACACTGCATCCCGCGCCCGCTGCCACGCCGTTGATCATCGCGACAACAGGTTTTTCAATTCCTCTTATCTTGCGGATAAGGGGATTGTACGATTTCTCCAGCGATTCTTTCAGCGAATGTTTTGAGCCTTGATGCTCTTTCAAATCCTGCCCTGAACAGAATGCTTTTTCTCCCGCCCCGCGAAGAACGATACAGCGAACGGAGGCATCCTTTTCCGCCTCCTTGAACGCGTCGTTCATCTCCTTCTTCATCTGTTCATTGAAGGCGTTGTAGTTTTCCGGGCGGTTCATCGTGATGGTGAGAACGCCGCCGGTGTTGTGGTAGAGAAGAGTTTGGAAATCGGGCATGGGATATATGTAGGGAAAAATAGAAAAGAATGAGTCGCTAAGCAGCTTCGGCCTTGACGGTTCTTACATGGAGAATTTCCTCTTCTTCCAATGTCCGTATCTCCTCACGTTCCAGTGTAAGGACGGCAATAGTATCTCCGCCAGTCTTGATGAATTCTACTTCGAATGCCGTGGAGTCGGGGTAGCAATGAACAATAGTACCGACATCATCTGCTTTGAGCCCGTATGTATCAATGTCGCGAGTCAAAGCAACCATATTATGTTCCCGAATCATTTCTTCCTCCTCATTGGATATGCTGTAACCAAGCGAACAACATTGCTGCCACGGTTTCGAATCCACACTGTTCGAATATAGCTTGTTTGGCCGGCAGGAGTTGCGATCGCGCCGTCAATCACATACTTGGTTCCAAACTTGCTTTCTTGTTCTTGAACAATCTCGCCAAATCGTGCCAGACTTACAAGCTGATCCCGAAGCGATGCCTGGTTGTCTATCGTGTAGCCAATCGCCTTGAAGAGCCTAGCTTTCGCGCTCCCGGAAGAATGGGTTTCAGACAATAAATATGCGGAGAGCTTTTCACGTTCCACAACGACCCGGGTCGTATCATCAAATCCTTTCAACTACCGCCCTCTCCACTCTGGCTTTCGCTTTTCCGCAAACGCCTTCATCCCTTCTTTCTGATCATCCGAAGCGAAGAGCAGATAGAAATTCTTCCGCTCGAATTCGAGTCCGCCTTCGATGGTTGTGTCGAATGATTTGAGCACTGCTTCCTTTGCCAGCTTCACGGCGACTGGCGGCTTTGAGGCGATCTCTTTTGCCCACGATTTCGCTTCCTCAAGATAGTATTCCACCGGCACGACTTTGTTGATGAGTCCCCAGCGCAATGCTTCATCGGCAGAAATCATTCTTCCTGTGAGAACCATTTCCATTGATTTTACTTTGCCGACCGCGCGGGTGAGGCGCTGTGTGCCGCCCGCACCCGGCATCACGCCGATGTTGATTTCGGGCTGGCCGAATTTCGCCGTTTCGCTGGCGATCACCATGTCGCAGCTCATGACCAGCTCGCATCCGCCGCCGAGCGCAAAGCCGCTGACGGCTGCGATGAGCGGCTTCTTCAGTTTTCGAATTCTATCCCACCGTGCAAACTGATCCCGCGTCAGCATGTCAATTGCCGATGCGTCAGCCATCTCTTTGATATCGGCTCCCGCGGCAAATGCCTTTTCATTGCCGGTGAGGATGATGCAGCGAACGTCGTCATCTTTGTCCAGTCCTTCAAGAGCATCAACCAGCTCCGTCATCAATTGAATGTTGAGAGCGTTCAGTACTTCGGGACGATTGAGTTGAGCGATGGCGTAGCCATCTTGTTTTGTGATGTTGACGAACATCGGAGTCCTTTCAGGCTTCTGCATTGCGGGAATCAAGAGTTTGTGAAGCAAGATACGCAGGTGAGGGGAAAGTCACAACCGGAGTTTCAGACATACTTGTGCAGATGTTTTCGCAAGATCTTCTGTGCCCGTGTGATCTGGTTCTCGACAGTCTTGACGCTGATATTCAACGCGGCGCCGATTTCCGTGTTGGACAATCCTTCAATTCTACTCAAAAGAAAAACCTCACGGCACTTCACCGGCAGTTTTGTTTGGATCACTTCTGCAATCTTCTCTTGAAGCATATTGGAATGTGAAGCAGTTTCAGGATTGTCTTGAAGAGAAGGAGCGGCAGGAGGGATGTTCGTCTCCAATCGTGATCGTACCTCACGGTGCTTTGCATGGTCACGCACGAGATTCCCGCTGATGCGGAACAGGTATGCGATAAAGGAGAGATCGGGCTTCAGCGACGTCCGATGATTCCAGACGCGGAGAAATGTTTCCTGCACTATGTCGTGGGCCGTATCAGGATCACGAATGCTTGCAAGCGCATAACGAAAGAGGATTGGCTGGTATTTCTCGAAGAGAAGCCGGAATGCCTCCATGTCGGAATTTCTCAAGCGCTCAAGAAGGGGTTTGTCGTCTTCGTGCATGGTTCCGCGGGAGAGTTGCAATACAGTAGAAAGTAGGGACAGTGTGCGAGAGGTGCAATGCCGTCCGGGAAGATAAATTTTCAAAGACGTTTGGGGGATAGGCAGGACTTGGTCGTTTACATTGCAGAGTTGCCACATCGGAGACATGATGCGTATGAAAAATCTGATATTTGTTATGTTTTGTTTTCTTCTCCCGCTCATTTCTTCGTGCGAGGATGCTGGCACATCGAGTGATGAACGACCACTACTCGCATACAACTACACCGCCTTTGACACACTGGCCTGCACATTGGTTCATGGTCGCGGGGACAGCGTATCGCGGCAGTTGGGCGCAGATTGGTTTTCCGGGTGTGATGGCGGAGGGGCCGTTCTCTGCTTTCAAGAAATAATCATGTTGGGAGTTTGGTAAATGAAATTCCGCAGTTGCATATTTTTCGCCCCGGTCGTTTTGATGCCGGTTCTCTATTTCGGCTGTGATGAGTCCCTTCCTCCCGAAACAGGCTCGGTTTCTGTGACACAAATTCCAGGCTGTCGACCTTCCGTCTGGAACAGGAACCTTCTTTTGGAGGATTCTTGCTTCTCGTACACATTTGACGATGTTCTCAGCGTGGATTTCTGCGCGGCGGCAAACTGCTGTCCGGACAGTAATCGTTTTTTAACTGATCAACAAATTCGAAACGACTCGATCATAGTGACCATTGCCGACACTGCAGCTAATCTCTGCCGATGTGTGTGTACCTATGTGCTTCATGCGGAATGTCTCAAGTTGCCGGGCAATAGGTACATCTTTCTGGTGTACAAACAGGACTCTTACGACAGAATACTTCTGTATTCTGTTCCAGTCTACAGAAGCCAACTCCAACGTAGATGAGGAAAATGAGTATGCTCTCATTTCACCGGCGTATACGCTCCTTCGTGATCCGCAGACACAGAGAAACCGCCTCAGACGTAGAGACGATCGTCGAGAAAAATATTCGCTTGCTTCAAGACATAGACACGAACACTCATGCACAGTGGCTTCGTCTGCAGCGTGCGCTTGAGCAGCAAGCGACTGACTCCAGGCGTGCACAAGCGCGATTGATTCCGCGGCTCGCGTACGGGACTGCGATTCTTGTCGCGGCAATCATCGGCGGCTACTTCTACTTCACCCCCGGCTCGTCTTCACGCGATACGTTCATCACAGAACGCGGGCAACAGACGCGGCTGATTCTCCAAGACAGTTCGGAGGTGACGCTCAACTACGCGACCGAGCTTGTTGTGCAGAAGCTAAAGCCGGACAAGCCGCGGCTGCTTTCGCTGAAAGGCGAGGCATACTTCCGCGTCCGCCACAATGAAACGCCATTCATCGTCTCGACTGATGTTGCCGAGGTTCAAGTAGTCGGAACGGAATTCAATCTCCGCTCCCGCGACGGATTGCTGGAAGTTGCCGTGACGAAGGGCATCGTGAGGGTGACGGCATCAAGAGACGGCAGAGACAGTTCGTTGACACTTACGCAAAACGAAATGGCAGTTGTTGCGCAAAACGATTTCCCCGGGAGGAGGGGCATCATTCCGTCGCCGGAGTATCCCGGCTGGATGGAAGGGGAGTTGTTTTTCAATCGTACGGCATTTGAAGCTGCCTGCCGTGAGATTGAAATGCGGTTTGATGTTACGATCAAGTTTGAAGATGGGAATGTGAAGCAGGAAGCGGTGACAGGAGTGCTTCACGCCGGGAATGCGGATTCGGCACTAACTGCGCTGTGCGGACTCACGGGAAGAAGATTCAAACACAACGGGAACGAATACTTCATCTATTAGTCGTGAAAGGAATTCCGGCACATATTCTCTTTCTTTGCGCACTGTGCGTACTCTGCAGTGAATCAATCACTGCTCAGACCAGCGAGACGACCCGCACTTTCCGCTTTCGTGAGATGGAGCTTCACTCAGCTCTCGATTCATTGCTGCGTTGGTATTCCGTTCCCCTCATCTATCTTGAAAAGGATATTGCGGGGAAGAAGGTGACGGCCGAATGCGACGAATGCAATTTCGAGGAAGCAATCAAGAAAGTGATTGAACATCAATCGCTTGTTGCGCGTGTCGTCGGCTCGCAAGTCGTGTTGCAGGCACAGCCGGTCGAGCGCAAGATTCCGCCTGCTACGATTTCGGGAACAATCACCGATTCACTAACGGGCGAGTGGCTTGTTGATGCAACGGTTCTGTTGCGTCATGAATCGCCAGAAGGGGAGCAGATTCATCGCATCTGTTCAACGAATCAATTCGGTTTCTATTCGCTGCAGAATGTTCGTCCCGGAACGTATCTGCTGACAATTCGATCGATAGGATATCAGACACTGAATCTGTCGCTCACCGTTGAAGCGGGCGTATCGACAACGATCAATCATACATTATACCCACGCGATGTTGTGATGCAGGAGATTACCGTTGAAGGTCAGCGCTCGGCGTTCACGGCCTCTGAAGGCATCTCACGCGGCGTGTACATCCGCGCCACGCCATCTGATCAAAACCAATACCTTCTCGAAGGCGCAAGAATCTACAATCCGTCACATTTCGGCGGCGTGTTGAGTACGTTCAACGGAGATGCGTTGCGCGATGTGCAAACGCTTGCGGGAGGCGTGCCTCCCTACTACGGCGGACGCATCGGCGGCATTCTCGATGTCACGCTGCGCAACGGTCGCGAGGATGTTTCAGGCGTCGCCGGAGTCGGAACGCTCGGCTCAAGTCTGATGCTCGAAGGTCCGGTTGCAGAACAAACCACGTTTCTTCTTTCCGGAAGAAGAGGATATCCGAATGTGTTGATGGAACGAAATCCGGCTCAAGGCACGCGCAGCAACATCGGCACGACAGAAGTGATGGCGAAGGTGAGTCACACGCTTGCCGGCAACAGCAGGATTTTCTTCAGCGGATATTTTGGCCGTGATTCGTACGATAACTCTACACGAGATGCTTTCGGACGGGAACTCTTCAATTCTCTTGGTTGGGGAAATGCGGCCGCCAATCTCCGGTGGATGAGCATCATGTCGCCTTCGTTGTTCGTTCATGCATCTGCTGTGTACTCGCGTTACGGGTTTGACATTGAACATCGTCTGCCTGCAGCGGGGATTACGGCAACGCCGGCAGTTTTTCCCTCCAACTACTTCATTGAGGATTTTGCTTTGCGCGCAAATGCTGAACATTTCTACGACGAATACCATACTATGCGCGGCGGGGTTGAACTGATCCGCCACAGATTCGGCGGGATGATCAACGAATTCTCGATGCTCGGCGCGTCGGCGTCGCTGAACGGAGTTGCGGCGTGGGAGCTGGCGGTATACTTCCAGGATCAATGGCGATTGAGTCCGGCAGTCTCCGCGGAGTTGGGGGCAAGGGCAACAGCCTTCATCGGCAAGCTGGGAACATTCTCCGCCGTCGATCCCCGCTTCTCGATTCTTGTCAGGCTCAACGATGAGTTGCGCCTGTATTCATCTCTTTCCTCCGTCAATCAATTTGTTCATCCGTACCGCAACAGCGGCGTGTTTGTTTTCTATCCAACTCCATTTATCTACCCGTCAACAGATGCGGTTCGCCCCGCAACCTCGATGCAAGTATCGTTGGGGATGGAGAAGGTGTTTCGGGACGGGGACTATTCGATTGCTGTCGAATCATATTACAGAGTCACGCAGAAGCTGCACGAGTTTGTGTTCGATTCGTCGGCCATTGAGTTTACAGACGCGATGTTCTTTGGAGAAGGAACGGTGTACGGCGCGGAAGTTACCGTCAATAAACGTGCGGGCGACGTTACCGGTATGGTTCGCTACAGCCTCTCGAACTCGAAGAACCGCTTCCCGGAATTGAACGGCGGCGAACCGTACACGCCTCGCTTTGACCGGCGGCACGAGTTGCTCGTTTCTCTTTCGTATTCACGTCATGAGAATTGGACGTTCGGTGCGTTGTGTGTTCTCGCCTCGGATCAATCTCAAGGCTCCGGAGATGCTGCGAAAGCCGCAAACTTAGAACCCGGGCCGATCAGAGTGGAGGAAGCTCAAGCGCCGTTTGATATCAACGGAGGACGGTTCCCGGGATTTCAGCGGCTTGAGCTGAGAGCGACGTACCGATTTTTGTGGGAGGGATTCCCGGTTCAAGCTACGTTGCGTCTGCTCAACGGCTACGGCTTGCTCGATCCGTTTGCGTGGACGTTGCGCGACGTTTCTGATCCAAGAAGAAGTTGGAGTGTACGATTTGATCCGCCGGATCTGTTTCCGTTGTACCCGGCAGTAAGTATCAACGTCAAGTTTTGAAAGATCATGAGGAAGGAAAGGAGGACATCATGAATGCCAAACAGTGCCTGCTCTTGCTTGCAAGCGTGATGCTGACATGCAGTTGCAATGATGTCGGCGAGCAGATTCTCGTCCCTCCCGATTCGCAAACTCTTCCGACCATTACGCAGGGCGTATGGGGCATCGTCTATTTCTGGAAAGGCGATTTCATGCCTGGTGGTCCTCCGAGAGGCACAATCACGCCAGTCAGCAGGGAAATATATGTCTATGAGGCGACACGATCCGACCAAGTGGTAAGTGAGGGCATTGTCTTTTACCAGAGGATCAACACAAGGTTTGTCACGAAGACGAAATCAAACCGGTCGGGTTTCTATCAAGTAGCGCTTCCTCCCGGCAAGTACAGTTTCTTCGTGAAGGAGGGATCCTTGTTCTACGCCAACTACTGGGATGGCGAAGGGCACATTCTTCCCGGAGCTGTCTATGCGGACTCTCTGACGAATGTGCGAATTGACATTACGTATGAAGCAACATTTTAGTAATGAGGAGCTACACGAAGAAACGCCAAAGGAACTTCATGACCTTTGTGTGCTTCGTGGACGACACAACAATAATTTCAACCAAACAGACAACTCAGGAACAACACCATGACACGGATATTCGTCTCTCTTCTCATTTTCATGTTCACCCTTTCGAGCATGAGTTACGGCCAGTATTTCGGCGAGCAAGTGATGGAGAAATCGTTCGAGCAAACGGATTTCTTCTTCACGCCGTATCGATTTGTTCCGTTCGGCATCGGGACCTTCAAGAATTCCATCAGCGGCGTGTTGGATGATCCGCTGATTAATCTTGATGTCAATCCGTCGTATCTCTATCACGACAGTGTGCAGTCAAGCTACCTCTACTTCGATTTCAGATCGGCGAAGGAAATCCGGGATTGGCGCAATACGTACTATCCCTATCCTATGCTGGCCGTGCGAACAATCGAGGTTGCGAGCATTGTGCCGTACCCGCGTTTTTTCATCAACACACGGCGTGAGCTTGAGCCGGTCATCTCGGCTGCATATCTCTTCCGCCCGACAGAAGGAGCGATGAAGAATCTCTCGCTCGGACTTACGTACCAAATGATGTCACAAGACGAGAAATACTATCCCATTCCGCAGGACATTTACAAGTCCGTTCTTGGTTCCGACTATCGCGGAGTAACGTCATCGGCAGCGGAGAATATTCCCATCGTGGACAAATACAGCGGCACAGACAACATTCATCAGACGGGCCATTTCGTTTCGCTCTTTGCCGGATATGAACTCGACCCCGACTTGCGGGTTGGTGCCAAACTTGCGCGAGTCAGTTTTGATCGTGATGGATCGTTCGGTTCGCAGAATGTGTGGGACTATTACTACGCCAGCAACAGCTCATCGCTTTGGCGAAACGGCGAGGCGCGTGCTCAGTCGTACGGCCATTGGGAACTAATCGGCGGTGTGAACTATTCATTTGCTTCCAAATTCAATGTGGGCGTCAACGGCGGATACTTGTGGGGCGATGCGGATCAAACGATGGCGCGAAACGATTCATCGTACTACAGCTACGGCATAATCGGTTCGACGACGAACAACTGGAATTACTGGGGACATTCCGGCAATCAGCGACAGACGTGGAAGCATGACGGCAAGACGGTACTCGGCGGACTTGATTTCAAAGCACAAGTCAGTGAAAAACAAATTCTTCAATTCCATTATCAATACACCCGGCAGAACACCGACATCTCGCTCGGTGGATTCATCAACGACACGTCGTTCGGACGGTCACGATACCAGTGGGATACAACCGTTTATAACTACACGTCGAATTACAAGCTCTTTGATGAACGAAGCGGGAGCGGGATTTCTGTCGGCAACCTGCACAAGGCGGTTGCATCCCTGCAATGGGACATCAGCGAAAAAGTCCGCTTGTCGTTGGGCGCGCAATACGAAAGCCGCATCGTCGAGACGAATACGAACGAGGCAGTTGTGGCAAACAGGTTCTCCCGCTCTTCATCAACCGGCTCCTATCCGTACAGCTATTTTGATTCGACAGCCGAGTCGAAGAACCTTGAATGGAATTTCCGGACCAAACTTACGCGCTTCACAATTCCCGTTTTCTTCACCATCAAAACGTCGGATAAAGTAGAGTTGATCTTCGGACTCAATCGAAGTGTCGCCAACTGGCAGGTGGATGATGTCACACTCGCAATCTTCAACTATCGCGTGCAGGCAAATCGTGAAGGCACGGAACGGAGAGAACGTTTCGGCGAGCGCTATACCCAACCGCAGGAAAAGGTGAGCGACACCCGCACGACGCTGCTCGCGGGGTTCACCGTTGCGCCGTCGACCGTCTTCAATCTCCGCTTCCTCGTCGTGCCGAACTTTGTTGATTCTTACTACGAGGGAGGCGTCGAGTTGCAGGATTTGCAGTGGTGGATTTCGGTGAATCTGTTGCCGTGACCTCTGCTCGGGACTACGAGCAAGAGGAGGTGAAATAGCTGCGGGTTGCCCTCCGCATTCTACTCGCCATCACGTTTGCGGCGCTCGTATTTCGCGGTGGGATTGACAGGCTCGCTGTATTCACTGTTCCAGCTTTTGGTGAAGACACGCTGCAGCAAGCCGGAGAGTTTGCCGTTCTTCACCACAACGCCGAGACCCCGTGTGTTATAAAAATAGCTCTTTTCGGCGTTGCTTGTTCCCAACCAGAATGTTGATGCATCTGCGAGAATGAACTTGCAGTGTTGCACGCGGGCAAACGAAACGTATCCGCCGCTCCATTCCGGTATAACCATGAACCTGACTTCGATATTGGGAATTTGTGTCAACGCTTTCAATGATTTTTCCGCGCTTGTCCCTTTCCCCCAATCCGACACAAGTAACCGTACTGTGACGCCGCGTGCCGCTGCACGGCGCAGCGCGTTGTCGAGAGCAAGATACTCGCTGCCATCCCGGCCCCGTGTATCGTAACCGAGAAACTTCAGTGAAACTTCCTCCTTCGCTTCATCAATGATTCTTACCATGTGGCGCTCATCCCACAAACCCGTGTCGGGGATGAAGCCAACGGGACTTGCAGTCGGGGAAATCAGAAGCGTATCGCCTTCAACAACAGTTGTGAAAGGTGTGTGATATGTTTTGAGTGATAGGAGTTTAGAGAGATTGGCTTTGTCGTTTGATTCAGCGAGGTTCCAATCGAGAGTGAACACATCCTGATAGAATTCCGCAGTCTCTTTGTGTTTGATTTTCAATCCCAATTCGTGAATATGCTTCAACGCCCGCCAATCAAAATTCTGACTTCCAACAAAAACCATCTCACCGTCGACAGTGAAGAATTTTGCGTGCTGCACGCCGTTAGCAAGTTTCCCGAAATCGATAATTCGTGCTGTGATGTTCTTCTGTTTGGCGAGCCGCTCGATTGTTTCAGGGTATGTCTTCTGAAATCGGGCATCTGCGATTAGCCTGACGTTCACCCCCCGTCGGGCGGCGGCTTCGATTGCGAGAATCACATCTTCCAGCGGTTCGCCGGGCTTGTTAGAAACATAGAACTGTTCGATGTCGAGCGTCTTCTTCGCGCCGTTGATCATCTCCAGCCAGACCTCCTGCGTGTTGCGCATGTCGGGATTGTCGAGGGTTGTTTCGACGGGGATGCTTTCGACCAGTTCGAAGTCGGGATATCCCCCGATCTGCGGATATCCCGTACAACTTAGAAGAAGAACGGTAACAATCAGTGCGGTATGTCGCATGCGTATCATCTGATGTAGATGAGTTTTCTTGTACTCACGTGTTTGTTGTCGGCCGTTAGCGTGTAGAGATACACGCCGCTCGGCAGATTTGCTGCGTTGAAGAGAGTGGTGTGTTCGCCGGCTCGCATTTTGCCTTTGACAAGCATGGCGACTTCCTGCCCGAGCATGTCACAAACCCGCAGCATAATATGCATTTCCCGATTCAAAGTGAACGCAATTGTTGTCGATGGGTTGAACGGGTTCGGATAATTTTGATGAAGGGTAATCGTTGCCGGAACCATTGCTTCATCCGGCTTCACGTCCGTTACAGCAACCGTCTGCGCGTTCATCACAACGGGTCGTGATTTGCCGCGACGGTTCCACGAGGCGTACAAACTGTCGCCCCATCGTCGCCAGTCTTGCGTATTACCGACGTTCTCATCCCGCAAGAATGTGATATACTCCTTGCTCGACGTCTGGTAGTAGAGGGTCGCCGTTATGTTTGCCACGCTCGCAGGCATCGTGTACGCGGTGATGTCCCAGTACTGTTCATCGGCGTACGCGTACGCAACCGGCTCGGCTTTGTGTGATGCAAAAGCAGCGTTCGCAAAGCCGCGTGGCGGAATCCGGTTATCGGAGTAAATGGTATCGTTGAGCACGAAGTGAAACGATGGCCCCGGTGTCAACGCATACTGAATTGCCCGCGCAACAGTGAGTCCGGGTTTCGTTTCATAAATCTTTGCTTGTGCATCATGCGTTAACTCGGCAGTCTCGAAGTTGTACGCGCCTGATTGAAAGACAGTGTCTCCGTTTGCATTCCTCCCTACAATATTCAACCACATGCGTCGCCCTTCCGGATAGCCGGTCGGCAACTTGTGTCCGGTAAGATTCGTGATTCGAACGGTTGCTGTAACAGTATCACTATGACGATAGGCGTTGGCTTCAAGCGTCGCAGCACGTTGCAGAGTCTGAACAGCCCGCTGCTTGCTTGCGGACAGCCGGGCAGTGTCAAGGCCTGTCGTCCAGAAATCCGGAAGAATATCCTGTAAGAATGTATTCCCTCCCGTCATATCGTGTTTCGGAATGTCAGGCCGGAACGGCGCCATCGGCAAATTCGATCCGTACCCGGGCTGGTGCGGCATGTGACACGATTGGCAGTTGCCCGATTGTCCTTGTTGTACGTACCAGCTCATCTTCCATTCACTGTACGTTCTTTCAATCGGACCGTATTCGTGAGGTGATTGTGTCGTCGAGTTCTGCGCGTAGAGCGGATTGCTCACATTATGACAGACGCCGCAGAATTCGGAGGTTCGATAGAATGTGTCGGCCTGATTTGTGTGGAATGTCGCGATGGCATCTGCAAACGGGCCGCGCTTCGGATTGCGCGGCACTTGTGCGACGAACATTCCGTTTCCGTAACCGGGAACCGGCGGGTTTGCTGTGGAGTCGGGCAGCAACGGGTCCTTCATCCGGTGGCAGAAATCGCATTGCACCCCGTTGAGATCGTTCCCGATCAAGCCCTCGCCGGTTGGCGGATTAGATCGTCCTTCGAGCCAACCGGATGGTGAATGACAACGAATGCAGTATTCGCCAACACCGTTGATATACTTGTTTGCAACAGCCATTGTAGCGTAGAACAACGGATCACGGGCTGATTGCCCCATCGGACTTCCATGCCAATCCGCTGTGATTGAAACAGGGAATCCGGTTGTTTGCGTTTGATGACAGTTCTGGCACATCGTGTAAGCTTCAAACGTCTGCACAACGCCGGGTTGTGTTCCGGGGAGGAAGATGCTGGCCAATCGCGGGTTACCGTTTCCGCGCAGCGAGAATCCGAGAGACACAAACACAGCAATAGCAAGGCTGAAGAGAATGAAAAGAGAACGTACGTTTTTCATGGTTGATGAATCCTGATAGTTGGGAATTTCAATCGGGGAAGAATTTGTGTGGAAAGGAACAAGCGAACATCCGCCCGGTGCCGCAGCTCCCAATTGAAGAGGGAGATAACGCTGCGCGGGTTCTGCTACTTCAGACGGCTTGTGTTGGCCATTCTTTTGCGTAGGGCCTTGTAATCTATCTCACGCTTTTCGTTGAAGGCGTTGATCCCTTCTTTGATCTCTTCAGCGGAAGTATGCACTGTAAGCCAATCCCGCAAATGTCCGATGGTGAGCGACCAGGAGAAGTCGCGCCAGAAATTGAGTTGCTGCTTCGTGTAGCGAGTACACTCCGGCAATTTGTTGACGAGTTTCTCCGCCATCTCCTCAACGGCTTTGTCGAGCTTTTTGCGGGGAACAACTTGATTGACGAGGCCCCACTCCAGCGCCTTTTTGATGGGGATTTTCTCGTTTAACAAAAGGACTTCGCGAGCCCGGCGGTCGCCGATGATCAGAGGGAGCCATTGCGTTGCACCCGCAGCGGCAACGCTTCCACGCGATGTGCCCGCGTGACCGATGTAAATATCGTCGGCTGCAACCGCCAGATCGCAAGACATCTGCAATTCATTTCCTCCCCCTACAACCATGCCGTTCAAGCGGGCAATAGTCGGTTTTCCGATGTTGCGGAGCCGTTCAAACGTTTCCATGAACACGCCCATCCATTTATAGAAATCGTTCGGCGTTTCGAGGAATTCTTCCTTCCACTCCTTCATGTCGGCGCCTGTGCAGAAGGCCTTATCGCCGGCACCTGTTACAATGAGAACCGCGACCTCATCATCCCACGCTGCATCCTGGAATGCCGCCTGTAACTCGCGAAGCGTATCAACATTGAGGCAATTGTAGACCTCAGGGCGATTGATGGTGATGGTCGCACGCCAGTTGCCTTTGGCGTAGAGGATGTTCTTGAAGTTGAGTTCATGGGGAGATTTTCCGGTGTACGCCATTACTCCTCTTCCCCGATAAATACGGTTACGATATCGGCGGCGAAGCTCATCAAATCCCGCGCTACCGCTTTGCCTTCCTTGGAAACAAGTGCTGCGTCCATTGCATCTTTGTTGTCGAAATACATCTCGCACATCAGATGGAACTTTGTTTCCCCGATGGGCGCCCCTGTAATGCGGGTGATTTCCAGCTTGCGCAATCCCGGATACTGTTTCACGAGCGGGGTATGGATCTCTGCATAGTGCTTGTCGAATTCCGCAACATCGGCAGGCTTGCGGTAGAGGGCAATCAGTTTCGTCATGGACATTCCTTGATTCTGGTGAAGTGGTTGGGAAATATACCCAAGCGTCCGCGCAGAAGCAACGACGTTCGCTGAATTAGGAGATGGCTAAAATCTTCAACCAACTGACTACTATCGCGCAGTGGTGAGGCCGGTGTTCTTCATCTTCAATCTCATCTCATTGGCACAACTCCCTATGCCGCAATACCGGCATGAGGCGGGCGGCGGTCACCTGTGTTGGCATTTGGTTTGGAGGAGATTTCCCAAACTTGAAAGGCAACCGAAACTGCATGCCACTTCACACGCAACACTTGCGGATAGTGGTGGTGGGGATTGAGGCGAGCATCAAAGTACTGAGAACCCTTCTTGCCGCAGGGGGCTCGGCCGGTTGCCGGTTGTATCATGTGCAGCAACCCGCGGAACTGATTTCCCTTTCTTCTGATCATCCATTCAACCTGATTGTCTTTGTTGAGTCAAGCCGGAACAGCGTGGATCTTTCTTTTCTTGGCCTGATACGTGAACATCACCCGGCCGTTCCGACCGTGATACTGAATGAGAGAGATCCTGAAGAAGTCCGCACAAGCGCATTGCGGCAAGGTGTGCGTGAGGCTTTGCTGAACACGTTGGTGGCGGATGACGCTGTTGCTGCGGCAGAAGACCGCGGGAACTTAAGACGGATGGATGCCGCCGCCACACCACAAGGCAACTTCGAGCAAGTCGCGCAAATGCTGCAAAGTAATCACATTCCCGAACAGATAGTGCTTTCACCGGAGCGGCTTGGCTTGAAACCGCTCAGTGAAACCATGCCGTATAAGTTTCTCGAGTTGGTCAGAAGCTACGGCAACGTTCTTGTTCATGCAGCAGGCCGCTCCGCAAACACCCGGGGAGCGTTCAGCGGGCATAGTGTGTCACTGAAATTACAGTTCCTCGCTTCGGACTTGGGGGATCTGAAGGCAGGGGTGCGGGATGTTCTTGATCTTCACACCAAAGCTGTTGAAGGCAAACCGTCAAACACGATCCCGAAGGAGCAGTCCCGACAAATACTGCTCGAGCTTGTTACGGATCTTGTGTCCTACTATCGGCAAGCAGCGGATTCCCTCCGGTGAACGGATAGTCGTCGAGAATTGGTAGTCTCGACTTTCGTTTCTCTCCGAAATTTCCGATCTTCGAATCAATCACACCGGTCACCGGTTGTATTCTTTCAACGAAAAAGGGCTTCCCGATGAAACACCATCGCTGGGGCGTTCTGCCTCTTCTTCTGTTGTTAATCGTACCGATGCTGCACGCTCAACGCGGCGCGACGGTTCGCTGGTCGAAAGACGGCAACGGATTCTACACGAATGACAGTACAGGGATTGTGCTCACCAGCCTGCCTTCACAGAAGCGAAGTATTATTATTCCGCAGAAGGCCCTTGTGCCCGCGGGGAAGGATAAGCCGCTTGTGTTGCGCAACTACTTCTTCTCTGCCGACAACAAGAGCCTCCTCATTTACACCAATACCAAACGTGTGTGGCGGTACGAAACACGGGGCGACTATTGGGTTCTCGATATCCGGGCGGGAAAACTCCGGCAATTGGGTGAGGGACTTTCCCCATCGTCATTGATGTTTGCCAAATTCTCACCCGACGGAAACAGCGTTGCCTATGTTTTCGAGCGGAATGTTTTTGTCGAGAATGTCGCGACCGGCGAGCGGAAGCAGTTGACGCAAACCGATGGCTCAAAGAAACTCATCAACGGCACGTTCGATTGGGCATACGAGGAAGAATTGGATTGTCGTGACGGCTTCCGTTGGAGCCCCGACGGCAAGCGCATTGCCTACTGGCAGGTGGATGCCAATTCCGTCCGCGATTTTCTGATGATCAATAATACGGATTCCATCTATTCGTTTGTTGTTCCCGTGGAATATCCAAAAGTCGGAGAGACCCCCTCGCCCGTCAGGATTGGTGTTGTTGATGCTGCAGGCGGAGATACAAGATGGATGAACGTGCCGGGCGATCCGCATCAACAGTACATTCCGCGCATGGAGTGGGCCGGCACAACCGAGCTTGTTCTACAGATTCTGAACCGAAAACAAAACGCCACAACCTTGATGTATGCCGATATCAAGACAGGAACCTGTTCGGCGTTCTATGCGGAAGCAGACACGGCCTGGATTGACACGAAATCCAACTGGAACGGCGGGGAAACAACATCATGGGATTGGATCAACGGCGGGAAAGAATTCTTGTGGGGAAGCGAAAAGGGCGGGTGGCGACAACTCTACAGAATAGGGCGGGATGGTAAAACCGAAAGGCTCGTCACACCGGATCCGTTCGATCTCATCTCACTCACGCATGTTGATGAGTCGACGGGCGTTGTGTATTTCATAGCCTCCCCTGATAATGCAACGCAGCGTTATCTCTATCGTGTTCCGCTCAACGGTAAGCAATCAGCGCAAAGGGTTTCTCCGCCCGATCAGGAGGGAACGCACAGCTACGACATTTCGCCGAACGGCAAGTTTGCGCTTCACACATTCTCAAACCACTACACGCCGACCGCCCGTGAATGGATTTCGTTGCCCTCCCACAAACCGCTTGAGCCGGATTCCGCCATCTCCCGCAAAATCTCGGCGGAAGCAAAGAAGAACTCAAATATCGAATTCTTCAGAATTACGACTGATGATGGCGTTGAAGTTGACGGTTGGATGGCGAAGCCGCATAACTTTGATCGAACTAAAAAGTACCCTGTCTTGTTCCTTGTGTACACCGAGCCCGCCGGACAAACTGTTGTGAACAGGTGGGGAATGGGGCGGCTGCAGCACTATTCGGGTGACCTTGCGGCGGATGGGTACATCTATATGTCGCTCGACAATCGCGGAACTCCCGCTCCGAAGGGAAAAGCGTGGCGCAAGGCTATTTACCGCAAAATTGGCATTGTCAACATCCGTGATCAGGCGATGGCAGCAAAGAAGGTGTTCGAGTGGCCGTTCATTGACACGAGTCGAATTGCCTTGTGGGGTCATAGCGGAGGCGGTTCTGCCACATTGAATCTGCTTTTCCAATACCCCGATATGTACAAAACCGGAATTTCGATGGCGGCCGTTACGAATCAACTCACATACGATAATATCTACCAGGAACGCTTCATGGGAATCCCGCAGGAAAACCGTGAGGATTTCATCAACGGTTCACCGGTTACCTATGCGAAAAATTTTCAGGGCAACCTTCTGTACATTCACGGCACGGGAGATGACAATGTTCACTATCAGAATGCAGAATTGCTCATCAATGAAATGGTGAAACATAATAAACAATTTCAATTCATGCCCTATCCGAACCGCTCGCACGGCATTGGCGAGGGAGAGGGGACACGGAAACATATCTCGACGCTGTTCACGAATTTCCTCCGGCAACACTGTCCTCCCGGCGGCAGATAATCCTATATATCACAACTGTTCTTATCAATCATGAAATTTTTGAAAATCGTTTTCGTATTACTTGCGGTGGCGTTTGTCGGGGCACAATTCTTCCGTCCTCCAAAAAATGAGGATGGTGACAGCCATTCGGGATTTCTCGCGAAGTTTGCCGTTCCGGTAGATGTGGAAGATATTCTGCGGACTTCCTGTTTCGATTGCCACAGTAACACAACGCGCTATCCGTGGTACGCGGAAATTCAACCGGCGGGCTGGTTTCTCAATCAACACATCGTGGATGCAAAGCGTCATCTGAACTTTTCGCAATTCGACAAGTATCGCGTACGCCTGCAACATCACAAATTCGAGGAGATCGCCGAACAGGTGGAGGCGGGAGAGATGCCCCTTGCCTCATACACATTGCTGCATTGGGATGCCAAGCTATCGGCGGGAGAACGGGAACGACTCATTGCGTGGGCGGACGCTCAACGCAAGACTCTTGAGGAGATCTACCCCGATAGTCTCGGTTTTTAGGAAAAGCCAGAACGCGGCGCTACAAGAGATTGAACTTCCTGTCCAGACTGAAGCGTCCCGCGCCAAGAAAAACGAGAGCAAGAACCGCGATACCCACTTCAACCGGATGCGCGTTATTTCCCATGAACGAGCCCGCCCTTGCGAAAACGCTTAACGAAGCGACAACCATCACGAACGCAAGGGCAATGCTTGCAGGCCTGACATACAGGCCAATAACGAGAAGCAGCCCGCCAACAAACTCAGTACCTCCCGCCAACAAACCCCAGACTTGCGGGGCGAAATCGATGCCGAGGTTCTTCATCGCGCCGCCGACCCGCGTCCAGCGTTCAGGCCCTTCGATGAGTTTCGGCCAACCATGGGCAACCATAAACATGATGCCGAGTCCGGCGCGGAGGATGAGCAGGCCAAGGTCGGTGTATGTGTTCAATGATTTGAGCATTGTGAAAACCGGCTGCTAATGTGAAAGAAATCTCCATTGTGGCGTACGATGATTTCAACTTCTGAACGTGACGCAGAGTTCCGTGCCATGACCGGGTTTCAAGGAAAGAACATCATTCTGTTCGATGGCGTCTGTAATTTGTGCGTCGGGAGCGTGCAGTTTGTGCTGAAACGTGACACACGAAATCTCTTTCTGTTCGCTTCGATGCAAAGCCGGTCAGGACAGGAAATGCTTCGCCATTTCAATCTTTCCGCTGACGTGTTCAATTCCTTTCTTTTGATTGAAAGCGGGCGTGTGTATCACCGTTCAACGGCAGCGTTGCGGGTTGTGAAGAATCTTGGTGGCGCATGGCCGCTTCTATTCTGCCTCTTTCCTGTGCCCCGTGTTGTTCGAGACGGAGTGTATGATTGGATTGCCAGAAACAGATACCGATGGTTTGGTAGGAAAGATGAATGCTGGCTCCCCACCCCGGAGTTGAAAAATCGGTTTCTTGATTAGTTGGCACAACAACACCTGCCTGCCGGTATAGAATTTCCCTCCGTTTTTGGCTACCATTAACACATATTATTTCCAAAAAGCATGACAACGGCAGATTTCCCTTCCGACACCTTTTCCGATTCTGAAAGCGCCTCACGCGCCGTTGTCAAACTTCACGACTTGTTTCTTGCCTCCGGTTCAACATATCACATCGACGAGTTCTCACAGAAACTCGCCGAATCCCTCCGTTCATCACCTGATCCTGACCTTGCAGCAACAAATCTGCTCCGGTTTGCCGAGGCAACAATGAGTACAGCATCGCTGTTCAATGATTTCATTAAACATGCCGTGCTGGCAGATGTACTGATGAAGATGCTCTCGTACTCGCGGTACTTTGCGGACATTCTCGTGCGCGACCCGGAACTGTTCCGCTGGCTCACAGCTTCCGATTCTCTCCTCAAACCGAGATCAGGGGAATTCCTGCGCGAAGAAACGGTGAGGGCGATGAGGATTTTCCAGAAACCAGAGCGCAAGCTTGACAGTCTGCGAAGAATGTACCGGAGGGAAATTCTCCGCATCGGAGCACGCGATATTCTCGGCGAAGCGGATCTTCAAACTCTTACAGAAGAACTTTCCCGTCTTGCTGATGCACTTGTTGATGCATCGTGCAGCATCGCGCATCAACAGCTTGCGGGACAGTTTCCCTTGGCTCCCGCCACACCCTATTCCGTCATCGGTCTCGGTAAACTCGGCGGCGTCGAACTGAACTACAGTTCCGACATCGATATCCTTTTCGTGTATCAAGAAGAGGGCGAGCTGACCGATGCCTTCGGGCGGGTACGGACGTATCACGAATATTTCAATGCTCTTGTCGAGAAAATTGTGCAGAATCTCTCACAAAGCTCGGCGGAGGGACATTTGTATCGCGTTGACACGCGGCTGCGACCCGAAAGCGGTGCGGGGCCTCTGGCACGATCTCTGCAAAGCTACCTCGCGTACTATGAAAGTCGGGGAGAATTGTGGGAACGACAAATGCTCATCAAAGCGCGGGCGATTGCCGGCGATCGTGAATTTGGAGAGAGGTTTCTCTCTGAACTCGAGCCGTTTGTGTATCCCCGCACGTTCTTTCACAATCCGCTTGAGAACATAGCACGCATCAAAGCGCGTATTGAAGCGGCGATTGCAGGAGAAGAGAATGTGAAATTGCGTGCGGGAGGGATTCGTGATATCGAGTTCATTGTTCAGGCCCTGCAATTGTTGAATGGGGGGAAGAACAGGGACATCCGCTCGCGCAGCACACTTCAGGCAATGAAGCAACTTGCGGCGGCACTACTTCTCTCCGAACCGGAGGAACGTGTGTTGGCCGATGCGTATGTTTTCTTCCGGACAATCGAACATCGGCTTCAAACGATGCTCAACACCCAAACGCACGCGATGCCGGATGATGAACACTCACTCCTTGTGTTGGCAAGAAAAGTAGGAATGCGTTCGGCAGATGATTTGCGCTCGACCTATTCCACCCATCTCTCGAACGTTCGCAGGATTTTCAATAGTGTGTTGGCAGCAGGCGAGGAGAAGTCAGGCTCGACGTTCGGCATGCTGGTAGATGGAAGTCTTGGCCCCGAGGCACTGGCGGCGGCTCTTGCCGGGTACGGATTTTGCGAGACGAGGAAAGCTGCCAAGAACATCGCAAGCCTGATGTCCGGAAGCGCCTTGGTGGAAACACGGGAGTTGGATGCACGTGCCCGTGATGCGTTTCGTGAAATTGCGGAAACTCTCTTGTCAGAAATCGTAAGAACGGCAAGCCCCGACCTGACGTTGCACAACCTTGCGCTGATTGCAGCCGCGCAGAAATTCCCCGAACATCTCTACACGCAGTTGCGGGAAAGCAACTTCCGGAAGTTGCTGCTTGCCATTTGTGCAGCAAGTCCCCGGCTTTCGAAAAGGCTGGCGCGCCATCCGTTGTTGCTCGAAACGCTCGCGACCGACCTGCTGCTGCTCGCAGGGCCGGGACTTGTTTCGCCGCTTCCCACAAGGAGTCTTGTCGAATTGAAGAATCAGGAAGAGCTTCGGGCTGGTATCAGGTACATTCTTGGCGTTACTTCATTTGCGGAGATGGCAAACGAGCTTTCGCAGTTGGCGAATATTATCGTGGTATCGGCGTTCAACGAGGAATTGAAGAAGGCAAGGCGGAAGTCTGTTCCTCTTGCTGTGTTTGCTCTGGGGAAATTCGGCACACGGGAAATCAATTTTGATTCGGATTTGGATTTGCTTTTTGTAACTGATGAACAGAGACCTGCAGCGAAAGACAAATTGGAACGGATGTCGACAGGAATGGTGAACCGGCTTTCGGTTGTGAGTGCTGAAGGAAAGCTGTACGATGTAGATGCACGCCTGCGGCCCGAAGGTCGAAGCGCTCCGTTAGTTGTTGAACGTGAGGCCTATCTCGCATATCTTAACAACCGTGCATCGTTGTGGGAAAGACAGTCGTTGACGCGTCTCCGGTGTGTTGCAGGAGATGAAGAGCTTGGGAAAGAAATCTTGAGAGATGTTGAGAAGTATGTGTTCGAATCGCCTCTTCCGTTCGCTTGGGTCGAAGAGACAATCGGAATGCGTAAAAAAACGGAATCCCGAAGTCTTGTTCACGACTCCGCATTCCTTGATATTAAACTGGGTGCCGGCGGTATGGTTGATATAGAATTTCTTGCTCAGGCAATTCAATTGAAATACGGCGGCGCATCCGGAACAATCCGGCATTTGAGTACGACGGAGACTCTTGAGTACGCATCACCGCTGCCGAAAATCGAAGCAGAAGAACTCGTTTCAGCGTACAGTTTCTATCGAAGAGTCGAGACGCAGTTGCGCATAACGCTTGAAGAACGCGGCAACATTCTCCCGGAAGATGAACAGTTGGATGTGTTAGCAAGAGGGCTTGGATTTCCTTCCGGAGCAGATCTTCATATGCGGCTCGTTGATATGATGAAGAGTGTACGAAAGATGTTCCTCTCAACTATGAAACAACTCTCAACAACATAGATATCACAATGGAGTTGCTGAAGAAACTGATGTTGTCAACGCACGGCAATGCACTACTTGTTTCCCTTGCGGCCTTTGCCGTTTACCTCAAGACACTTGCTCCGACCGTTTCGTTTATTGACAGCGGAGAGCTTGCCGCAGTTGCGTGTACGCTCGGTATTGCCCACCCGACCGGGTACCCGTTGTTCACGTTGTTAGGCTGGTTCTTTTCAAAACTCCCGATTGCGGGGGAGGAAATCGTTCGCCTCAATATCATGTCTGCGTTTCTCTGCGCCGCAGGCGTGTTTGTAGTTTATCACATCATACATTTCGTTCTAACAGGCGTGTTTTCGCGCGGCACCGCAGTCAAGTTCAGAAAGAAAGAGAGTTTTGACGTTGCTTTATCACTGTCGAGCGCAGGCGGTTCGCTGCTGTTGGCATTTTCGGAAACGTACTGGTCGCAGGCTGTCGCTATCGAAGTGTATTCATTGCATGTATTCCTTCTCTCCCTTGTGATATTCTCGTTTCTTAAGGCGGCGTACCATGATGTGTGGAATGCAGCAGGGGAAGAATGTTCTTCCGCCCGCTGGTGGTACATTTTTGCATTTACGCTTGGTCTCGCCTTTACGAACCATATGACAACCATCCTGCTTGCGCCCGGTTTGCTGTATCTCTATTTCTCGACGCAAGGATTCGATGCGAGCTCATGGAGAAGAATCGGTCGGATGGCAATTCCGTTTCTGGTGGGGTTCTCGTTGTATTTGTATCTTCCAGTTCGTGCAGCGCAATCTCCCATCTTGAATTGGGGAAATCCGGCGACGCTGGAGAAATTCCTCTGGCACTGGACGGGCAAACAGTATCGCGTCTGGATCTTTTCATCCACTGAGGCTGCAGGAAGGCAGCTTAAATATTTCATCGAATCGTTGCCGGTCGAGTTTGCGTACATCGGATTAATTCTCGCCTCCATAGGTGTCGTATTCCTTCTCAGAGGGAACAGAAAGGTCGCAATCTCGGTTCTTCTGTTGTTCTTTGGATGCCTGTTCTATTCTATCAACTATGACATTCATGATATCGATTCATATTTTTTGCTTGCCTATGTATGTATCGCGTTGCTTGCCGGAGCCGGGATTCTTGGTCTCTACAACTGGTTGTATGGGCGAGTGAATTCGGCCACCCTTAATGTTCTTATTGTTGTACTCTGTTTGATGCCCGGATTTTTTCACTATGATCGGACCGATGAATCGGAGAACTATCTTGTTGAAGACTACACGAAGAACATGTTTGCGTCAATCGAACCGAACGCGCTTGTGTTTTCATACCAGTGGGATTATTGGGTGTCGGCATCGTATTACTATCAATTCGTGAAGCACCAGCGTCCGGATATTGTTGTTGTTGACAAAGAACTGTTGCGACGGTCATGGTACTTCAAACAGTTGGAGCAGAGTTCTCCGTGGCTGATTGAGGAATCCAGAGTTGAAGTCGATGCATTCTTGAAAGAGTTGAATACGTTCGAGCGCGAGTTGCCGTATGATGCCCGGGTGATTGAAGCGAGGTTTGTTGGGATGATTCGCAGTTTCATCGCAAAGAGTATTGTTTCACGTCCTGTGTACGTTACGACGGAAATCGAGCCGGAGTTTACGGCGGGAATGCAGCGTGTTCCCGAGGGTTTGGCGCTGAGAGTTTACAACGACACACTTCGACATGAGATGCGAAATGTTGAATTCATCTACAGATCCCTTGACAGAAGTGGCCGGTTGGAGGATGCCCTCAGAAACCTCTATGCAACAGCGCTGAATGCGAGAGGGATGTACTGGATAAAGTCTGCGCAAGTAGATTCTGCGGCCATAGCATTTCATCGGGCTTTAGAATTCAACCCGAATTCTACAACAGCGCTGAATTTCTTCAGACAGGTTGAGGGTTTCAGAAGACCATAAGTTGGTGTAGCGGACGGGTTTGTTCCGGAGTTGTCTGTGAACGAAATTTAATTGTAGAGACACCCTCAGATTGCTTGTTTTGAGACCCCCAAGTGCGTAAATTTAAAGCCCAACCTCAGATGCGTTCAATGTTCTACTCCAAAAAAATCTTCAAGAACACTTGACACAAAACATGAAGTTGGATATATTATAAGCCCGCTAATATGCGGAACTCGAATAGAGTGTTGTTCTTTGAAAAATAGTGTGCATAGCCATAAGTCAAT
>JAHBUR010000014.1:97500-102001 GCA_019637975.1 Bacteroidota bacterium
TTTGTCTCTGTAACAAACCGGTATGCAAGATCGAATTCTTTTGTATGGTTAATTTTAATAATGAATCTCTTTGGTTTTCAGAGCAAAAATATATTATTTATCTATACAAATATTTTCAATCGAGTATTGATCCCCCGATCATATTATCCGGTAAGTGTTATCCCGGTTCAGAATCCTGAACTAGTACATCAACCCCAGATTCAGTGTTACAAAAAAACTTCCGAAACTTTTCTTGTACCTGTCATAAAGGCTCTCAACACCTTCATCAAAGAAGTGTGTGTAGTAATATCTGAAGTTTAATCCAATAAGACTTGATTTATCCAATCCGAAGTTAGCACCAAATCCTACATATCCTCCGAGGGCAATCTTTGATTGAGTATCTCCGAAAGCACTAAAAAATTCCTTCTCGTAAGGTGTTGTTAAAACCAGAGTCGGACCCATTCCGATGTTTAAATATGGCCTTAGGTTATCGTAAATAACATTTTCAAATATTCTGTACTGCAGTCCTACATTAATTGGCATTGCAAATACCCGGTTCTTTTTGCCAATAGTAAAAGTTCTGCCAAAAAAATCTATGTATTCAAATTCGCGATCGTCTTTTGTTTCAGAGAAAGACAGGTCTGCAAAAGCCGTCCACTTCATTGAAAATTGTTTGCGGTAGAATGTTCCTAAACCAAATCCTGATTCTCCCATCATAATATCCAGACCCCATGCATGATCCGGAAAAATTTCCGGTGGACGTTCAGGAGCAATTTCACCAATGCCCTGAGCATTAATACCGGTCAATGGGATAATTAAAAATATAACTACTGCAAATATTACTCTTCTCATAATGTATTCTTATTTTTACCATTAAAATACATATTGTATTAAAAATATCAATGTATAATTTCAGAGCATGCTAAACAAAAATGCAGTTAACATTCTATTTTCAGTGACTTCATATTAAAGTGAAAATGCTTATGAAAGCACTATTTAAATGAAATTTGAGTTTTTACTCTTAAACTTATTAAATAATTTTTAACACCAGAAAGTTCCATACCGGTTTCTGGCTAAATATTTCCTGAACAGAAAAGCGAGTTCTCAACAATCATTAAAAGGAATTGCATTCATGCCCAAAAATCTTGAACTTAAAATTAAAATCGATTCACTAAAGGATATTAAAAAAAAGCTTAATGAGAATCGTATCGGGTTAAAAGAAATATTGATCCAGAAGGATATTTATTTCAGTGTAAATTCAGGACTACTTAAACTCAGAATAGAAAATGGTAAATCAAGTCTTATCTATTATAACAGAAATGAGGTTTCGGACAAACGTTGGTCTGACTTTGAATATATAAAATTTTCTGAAGGTGAACCGGAAAAGTTCTTCAAACAAATCTTTAAGACTGATGTTACTGTTTCCAAAATCAGAGAACTTTATATTTATAACAATACAAGGATACACCTTGATAAAGTGCAAGGACTTGGCAGTTTCATTGAGCTGGAAACATTGGTGGTAAGTGGTTTAAAAGATGCCGAACAAAGATTTAAGAAAATGATAAAAACTTTAAATTTAACCCCCGAAAACCAGATACGGTCTTCGTACAGAGATCTGCTGATTAAAAAGAAATATGATTCTTACAAAAGAAAAAATAAATTACGCTGACATTGATCAATTAATTTTCAATAAGATAAGTTATTCCAAGTTAAATGAACTTGTCGTTGTTGTTCCAACAAACAGAAAGGTACGTTACCTAAAAAGAGATATTATTGGTGCATCACCGGAAAGTACTGCATCGCAGATAAATCTGGAAACGATTTCAACTCTATCTATAAAGTTGTTTGACGAATCAAGAACTTTCGAAACAAATTTTCACAGTGATGCGGCAGCAGTTGTTCTGCTAAACCAGACATTCAGTGAGGTGGAACTTCAATACTTTAACAGTTACAGGGGTGATATTCCCCGCGGCACATTGGAAATGATCCGCAATGTTTTAACCGAATATAAACAGCACGGCATTAGTCCGGATGATATACTTAAGGAATCTGAAAAACTTTCGGGTTCGGAAAAACTTAAAGCAATTGATATATCGAACATTTTTTCTTCATACCAGCAAAAGCTTACTAAACTTAATGCCTTTGAGCTCGGAGATATTTATAAATATTTGTGTAGTATAAATAAATCGGAATTTAACAGCACTTTCAGAAAAATTTTTCCGGATTGTGATACGATTGTTATAAATGGATTTGATGAATTCTCTGATCCTGAAATTATACTTATTGATAAACTTTCTGAAATCGATTACCTCACCCTGTATATTTCGTTTGACTATTTTCGGTTTAATCCTGAAATATTTTCACATCTTGAAAGCTGTTATAAAAACCTACTAGCCAGAGGATTTACTGATATTGAAGATCGCTCACCAGCCATTTATGATGATTTTAAAAAAACAATTCGGGAGCATCTTTTCAGTTTAAAAAGTATTAATCAAAAAAAATCAATTATTGAGTTATTCAAACTACCGGCTTCCAATCCCGTTAAGGAAATTGAAATTATTGCCAAAGAAATCAAGCGCCTGATAATTACAGGTAAAGCGCAGGCAGATGAGATTTGTGCTGCTTTCAATCTTATCAGTGAGCACTCGAATGTAATACGTGATGTTTTCGGAAGTTATGGTATTCCGTATAATCTTACTGACAGATACACTCTCAGTAATTCAGCGCCTGTAATTGCATTGATAAATCTACTAGGGATACCGGAAAACGATTTTTATTATAAAAATATTTTCAGAGCATTAAGCGGAAGATGGATTGAGATACCAGGAATCGATCTTTCGAATCTTTTATCGGTTTCAGCTAATCTTAAACTGGTTGCAGGTTATAAACAATGGATTAGCTCGATTGAGAATGTACTTGAGCAGATTCAAAACGGATATGATGAGGATGTAAAGTATCTTCCACGAAAGGAGTATGAAAAGGCATTATGGGATATTAAAAGTCTTAATAAACTCCTGGATTCATTTAAAAAGAAAGTCACTCCGTCTGATTTCAAAAAACATATATTATCACTTATCACTGAAATAAAACTATCATCCAGGCTCATCAATGATAATCCTGAACTAATAGAAAAAAATGTAAAAGCAGTAACAACATTCCTCGAGACGCTTGATGAATTAATTTCACTTCTTGAAGATCAGTACGGAAAAACAAAAATTTTTTCGCTTTCATTCTACTTAAGGGAAATTAAAACGGCGCTTTTATTCAGTCGTTATAATATAAAAGAAAGACATGGTAAAGGTGTACTTGTTACTTCTGTTAATGAAATACGCGGACTAAGATTCAAATATTTGTTTTTAGGCGGTATGACTGACGGTGAATTTCCAACACGTTATCAGCCTGCAATCTTTTTTTCGGGAGAACACCGGAGAAAACGGGATGAATATCGTCACCTGCTTGGTGAAAGATATCGGTTTTATCAGGCTCTCTGCGTACCCGAAAAAGCATTGTATTTTTCTTTTTCTGCCAGTGAAGAAAAGAAAGAATTGACAGAATCATCATTCCTGTCCGATCTGGAAAAAATGTTTTTTATCACTAACAAAAATGAATCGGATTACAGCAATCTCATTTATTCAAAAGAGGAGTTATTAAAATCTGTTTCTGCTCATCCGGAATCAGCAGTTAGTGATTTTATAGATAAAGAAAGATTAGAAAAATCATTACAAGTAGATTCATTTAGAAGAAGTGATCCATTCGGTAAATCTCCGTTCACAGGATTCATTCAGGAAGAGTTATCAAAGCAGGCAAAAGAAAAATTGCAAACTTTCGCAGACAGAGAATACTCCGCATCACAGCTTGAGGATTATGCAAAGTGTCCGTTCAGATATTTTGTTAACAGAATTTTATCTCTTGAAACTATTGAAGAACCTGTCGAGGAATTAGAGGCTTTTGAAATTGGAAGCCTGATACATTCTATCCTGTTCAGGTTTTATACTGATATTAAAGAAAAGGGATTAACACTTGCCGGCTGCAGTGATAAAGATTTTAAGACAGCTGAAAAGTTGCTGTTTAAAATAGCGGATGAAAAAGTAAGCAAACTGAAATTCACATCTCCAGCTTCTTTCTATGAACGCGAAAAAATATTTGGCATCAACGGGAAAAAAGAAAGCTCAATTCTCTTTCAGTTCTTATTAAACGAACGGAATTCAAATGATGGATTTATCCCGCAGTATTTTGAATACGGTTTCGGGAAGATAAACAGTTATAGTATTACATATCCGGTTGACGTTAACGGAATTAAATTGCGGGGAAAAGTTGACAGGATTGATGTTAAGGATGATCAGAATACCTTCAAAGTAATTGACTATAAACTTGGTGGAGCCAGACCATCAAAAGAAGATCTTCTTTCTGGAATTGCATTGCAGCTACCTTTATATATGTATGCATCCAGAATTCTTATTGAAGCAGAGTTGAACAAAGAATATAAACCGGCAGCCGGGGAAATTTATTCTTTAAAACTTAC